>NZ_JBGWAB010000010.1:0-109597 GCF_041862025.1 Streptomyces sp. AB3(2024) | reverse complement strand
GGACGCCGGGGGCGGCGGGGCGGCGGGCGGGGCGGCCGTTCCGGCTCGTTGGGGCCGGGGCGGCGGTAGGAGCGAGCCGACCGGCTCCACCCGGCCGGCGGCGGCGAAGCCCCAGTCCAGCAGGGCCCGCGTCTCCTCGTACACCGCGAAGGCGCCGCCCTGCTGGGGGTTCATGACGGTGACGAGGAGGGTGCGGCCGTCCCGTCGTGCGGCCGTGACCAGGGTGTATCCGGCTTCGGAGGTGTAGCCGTTCTTGACGCCGACGATGCCCGGGTAGACGCCGACGCCGTCCTCGCCGGTCAGCAGCCGGTTGGTGTTCTCGATGCCGTACGTCCAGGCCGGCCGCCCCTCGGCGTCCGTGTCCCCGGGGAACTGCGCGTCGGTGAGGGCCGCGTAGCGGGCGAAGTCGGGGTCGGCGAGCCCGGCCCGGCCGAAGACGGCGAGGTCGTAGGCGGAGGACACCTGGCCTTCGGCGTCGTAGCCGTCAGGGGAGACGACGTGGGTGTCGGTCGCGCCCAAGGCGCGGGCCCGGGCTTGCATCTGGGCGGCCGTCTGCGTCCAGCCGCCGTTCATGGAGGCGAGGACGTGGACGGCGTCGTTGCCGGAGCTGAGGAAGACGCCCCGCCACAGGTCGGAGATCCGGTAGGTCAGGCCGGCGTCGAGCCCGACGAGGCTGCTGCCCTCGCCCACGTCGGCGAGTTCGGCGTCGGTGACGGTGTGGGTGCCGCCGCGCGGCAGGTGGGGCAGGGCCGTGAGCGCGAAGAGGGTCTTCATGGTGCTGGCGGGCGGCAGTCCCAGGTGGGCGTTGTGGGCGGCGAGCACCTCCCCGCTTCCGGAGTCGGCCACCAGCCAGGACAGTGCGGACAGGTCGTCGGGCAGGGCAGGGGCGCCTGGGCGGGGCCGGACCTGGACCCCGGGGCGGTGCAGCAGCGCGGGGTCCGGCGGGGCCTCGGCGCGCGGCGGAGCGGGCTCGGCCCACGCCGCGGCGCCGGTGAGCGGGGGCATGAGGACGACGCTCGCGCCGGCTGCCAGGGCGGTCGCCCGGGCGAGGAGCCTGTGTGCTGACGGACTGAGGGCCATCCGGCCACGGTAGGGAGGCTCAAGGGGGTTCGCAGCCCGGCATGGGCCGAGCGGAGCAGCACCCCGGGCCGGGTGGGGAACCGTCATCGATCGTGCCGGTGTTCCCCGTGCGGCCCGGCCGTGCCCGGCCGCACGTGTGCTCGGGCTGGGCGCTCACGGGCTCCTCCATACGGGGTCTCCTCACCACGGTAGCCGCGCCTGGGGGTGCTGAGGAGGGCTTCGGCGGTGGCCCCCCTCCCGGAGGCGTTCAGCCGTCTGCGACGGTCCGTTCTCCGTCGACACGGACAAGCAGTCACGCGTCCCGCGGCCCGCGGGACGTACGCTTCTTGGTGGCGGGGGTTCCAGTGGCTTTTCCCCGCACGTGCCCCAGGGCGAGGACGTGACGGGCGCCTCCGCCCTTGGCCGTGGGGAAGTCGATCTCGTCCTGCCGGCCGCGGTCGCAGATCCGCTGCGGCGTGAGGTCGCTGAGGAGGGCGTCGAGGAGCCCTTGGGCAACCGGGTCGCCGGAGATCCCCCGGGCCGTCGCTCCGCAGACCTAGACCAGGGTCAGGAGGTGGTCCGTGGGGCCGTAGTCGATCTTCCAGTCGGCATAGACCCCCGCAGCGCCGTCCTTCCGGCACCGCAGCCCAACGGTCACCCAGCGGACCAATCCGTCGTCGGCCAGGGAGAACGCGACCGCGGTCTCGAACTCCTCGCTCCCGCACGGGCAGCAGGCCTCGCCAGGGTCCGCGTCCTCCCAGAACTCCTCGCTATCCGCGATGAACGCACGGCCGCCGCAACCAGCGCACACCCGCTCGGCTCCGCCCTCGACATCGTCGACGAGCACGAAGAACACGCGCCCGCCACACCCGCCGCAGACGGAAGGAACGATCTTCACCGGACGGCCGTCGGCAGCCTTCCGGAGGAACACCGCGAGCTCCGCAGAGACACCCTCGCCAACCTGATCATCAGCATGCACAAGCACATCGTTCCAGACGCCCGAACCAGCACCCATCCACCTTGACCAAAGAGATAGGGGACCCCCCCGGGGGTCGGGGCGATCGACGGAGGCCAGCCGCGGGCGCTCCGGCAGATGCCCAGGTCGCCCAGCCGGTGTAGCCGGCGCCCCCCGCCCCGACGTCCTGCTCATCGCCTGCACGGACCCGCGTCTGCACGCGGCGTTCATCGTCGGCTCCCTCCCCGGCGAGGTCTTCGCACTCCGCACCCCGGGTGGTTTCGTCCCCGACGGGAGGGACCCCTCGGACATGACCGCCTGCGTGTCCACGGCTGCTGCCACGACCTGGAGAGCGGCGAAACGCGCTGCTACAGGCCCGAGACCGGGACGTACCATCCCGTCCGACGGCCGGGCCGGAGCCACCTGGAATCCTCGAAGGCCGGTGGAACGCGCAGGCCGAGGGCAGAGTCCCGTGGGTGTTCGTCTATCGAGGGGTGGGGCTGTGTCCGACATGAGCGTGGCGACGTTGGCTCTGTACTACCGCGACGAGGGGCCCGTACTCGTGGCACTGGGCGGGACCTCGATCCCCGCGAGGCTCGACGTCGTCGATCCGTCCGGCCAGGTCGTGGCCGTGTACGAGGTGGACGCGCCGTCCCCCGCGTCCGACTCCGACTCCGACTCCGCCTCCGAAGGCACCTTCGGCGCGGACGATGTGATCGAGGTGTCCGGAGGGGCCGACATCAGGTTCATCACGCTGGAGCGCGACTCCGACGGGCGGTACTTCGTCAGAGCGGCGGTCGGCGGTCGCGAGCGGCTGTTCTCGGCGACGGTGAACTCCGCCACCGGGAAGGTGCTCTACGACGCCGGCGGCCCACCGGCGGTCCGCCCCACCCCGGCGAGCGGCGTGGTCACCGTCCGGTGAGGCCGTGACACGGCAAAAGGCCCCGGCCTCTGCGAGGAGGCCGGGGCCTTGATCGAGCGCTGGGCAGGCCTTGCACCTGCATTCCCCCACGGGAAGTGGGGTGTCTTTCCTTGGACCACCAACGCGAGCCCCGCGGTCGGGAGTCCCGGCTGCGAGCACAAGATCGAATATACCCTACGGGCCGGGTGGAGCGGGCGGTTCCTCCCCCGGGTACGTGTCCGTGAGTTCGGCGCCGATCCGGGCCAGCCACTGCCGTACCTCGGGCGGCTCCAGCACCTCGACCCCCGCCCCCAGTCCGGCCAGGTGGCCCGCCAGGGCCTTGGCGGCCGGGCCGGCCACCCAGACCTCGGTCCAGCCGTCGGGCAGCGGACCGCCGACCCGCACACGGCCGCCGAGGAACCGTTGCAGCAGGGACAGCGTGTCAGGGCGGACGCGGGCCCGGGCGGTCACCGCGTACATGCCGTCCTGGAAGGCCCCGGACAGCGCCCGCCACGCCGTGCCGAGGTCGAAGTCGGGCGGCCGGACCACCGGTTCACCGGTCGGCACGACGGAGGTGACCCGGCTGAGCCGAAAGGTGCGCAGGCCGCTCTCCGTACCGGCGACCAGGTAGTCCACCCCCGCCTTGGCCACGAGCCCGAGCGGGTCGACGGTACGCTCGCCGGCGGGTTTGCCGAGGCCCGCGTACCCGAGGCGGACTCGGATCCCGTCCACGACGGCGGCCTGGAGCGCGGAACGGTGGGCGGCATCGGCGGTGACGGCGTTGCGGGACCAGTCCGTGGCGTCGACGACCCCCGCGCGGGTCGCGGCCTCGGCCTGCGACCTCAGGGGCGGCGGCAGGGCCCGGACCAGCTTGCGCAGGGCGGTGCGCAGTTCGGGGGTGGCCGACAGGGGGCCGGTGATCAGGAAGAGCGCCCGGATCTCCTCGGCCGTCAGCCCGGAGAGGTTGGTACGGGCCCCGCCGACGAGGGACCAGCCGCCGCCGCGGCCGCGTTGCGAGTAGACGGGGATGCCGGACGTGGCCAGGGCCTCCAGGTCGCGGCGCGCGGTGCGCTGGGACACCTCCAGTTCGGCGGCCACTTCGGGGACGGTGACGCGGCCGCGCTCCTGGAGGAAGAGCAGGGTCGCCACCAGACGGTCGGCTCTCATACGTTCTTTCCTCCTGCGTGGGCGGGCTCGTCGTCGCCTTCGCATTCTCCGCGGAAAACTGGCCGGAGGATGGCCACTTTTGCTTCCAGGATGGACGTATGAACCACACCGAGCAGCTCATCGAGACGCCGTCCGACTCCACCGGTACCGCCGCCGCCCCCTCCGACCCCGCCTCTGCCCCTTCCCCTTCTTCCTTCGATCCGCGGGCCGACCTCGCCGCGGCCGTCGAGCTGGCGGGCCGTACGCTGGCCGCCGTCCGGCCCGAGCAGTACGACGCCCCGACCCCTTGCGAGGAGTTCGACGTGCGGCGGCTGTCCAGCCACCTCGTCGCCGTCGTCCGCCGGATCTCGGTGATCGGGCGCGGCGAGGACCCGTTCGGCGTGCCGTCCTTCGCCGACGAGATCCCCGACGGCGGATGGGCGGCGGCCTGGGAGCCGGGTGCCCGCGAGGTCGCGGAGGTGTGGGCGGATCCGGGCGTCCTGGGGCGGCAGCTGCGCCTGCCGATGGGCGTCCTGCCGGGTGCGGCCGCCGCGGCCGTCTACACCCACGAGCTCACGGTGCACACCTGGGACCTGGCCAGGGCGACCGGACAGGACCCGGAGTGGGACCAGGCCCTGATCGAGCGGGTGATCGACGTCGTACGTCGCGCACTGCCGGCCGAGACCCGTGGCGGGCGGATCCCCTTCGCCGAGGTGGTCGCCGTGGACGCCGGGGCCCCGGCCATCGACCGGCTGGTGGCCTGGGCCGGACGCCGTCCCTGAGGGGCCTCGGGGCGGCGGACGAGGTGCGGGCCGTCGTACGCAGGTGGCGGCCCGGCCGCCGGGCGCCCGCGGACCGGCGTCAGTACACGAGCAGGCGGTCGCAGGTGATGGTGCCGCTGGGGAGCGAGACATCGCTGTTGAGGACGTAGAAGGCGCCGTCGAAAGCGGTCGGGGTCATCCTCGGCACGACGATCAGCGTCTGGCCCGCCATCTGGAGTCCGAATGGTCGCACCACGTTCGTGTTCAGCAGGGCGAACAGGTTCGTCGTCAACGCAGGGAGCCGCAGGATCCGGTAGGTGCGGTCCCCTCCCGTTCCCGTCACCGGCGCCTGGTACTGGGTGTCCCCCCACTGCGACGGGTGCGTCGCGACCCGTCCCGCAGCGTCCAGGGCCTGCAGCCGCAGCTGCGTGCTGTCCCGGACCCCGGCCATGTGGATGTGCAGCTGGTTGAGCTGCCGGGCGGACTGCGAGTTGATCCCCAGCCCGATGTAGCCGTACTGCACGGGAACGTCGCCGCCCCTGCGGGCGTTCTCCCAGGCCTCGTGCCAGTAGTTCGCGACGTTGGGGTTCAGCAGGAACGGGCACTCGATGCCCGTGATCCGGCAGGCCGGGACGGTCAGGTAGTTGTGCGTCGACACGGGATCGCCGTGCAGCACCACGTAATGGGGGGCGGTCTTGAGGCAACGCTGCTCCGGCCGACCAACCTAGGCGCCGGAACGCCCGCCTCCCGGGAGGGGGGCGGGGAGAGCGCCCAGGATTGCGCCGGAAGGCCGAACGGCACCGGCCCCCGGTACCCGTGCGGTCGCCGAGCAGCCCCGACGGTCCTGCGCCGCTGAACCCCCGCCCCGCACGGATCCCGTACGCGCCCAGCGGATCCGCGTGCCGGCCGGGCCGCCACCGAGCAGGCGCCGCCGGGGTGTTGCGCCGACGGGGCCGGGCCCCGTACGACGGGCTCGCCCCGGTGCCGGAGTTGCCTTCGAGTCCACTCGATGGTGTTGGCTGGTGGGGAAACACCGCGACGTGCTGACCAAACGGATGACGAGTTTCCTCGAGGAGCACACCATGACGCAGAAGATCTGGTTCATCACCGGTGCCTCACGCGGCTTCGGCAGGGAGTGGGCCATCGCCGCCCTCGAACGCGGCGATTCGGTGGCCGCGACCGCGCGCGACCTCTCCACGCTGGGCGACCTCCGCGACAAGTACGGGGAGCGACTGCTGCCCCTGCGCCTCGACGTGACGGACCGTGACGCGGACTTCGCCGCCGTGCGGCAGGCGTACGAGCGGTTCGGGCGCCTGGACGTGGTGGTCAACAACGCCGGTTACGGCCACTTCGGCATGATCGAGGAACTCACCGAGGCCGAGGCGCGCGCGCAACTGGAGACCAACCTGTTCGGTGCCCTGTGGGTCACGCAGGCGGCGCTGCCGTTCCTGCGCGAGCAGGGCAGCGGCCACATCCTCCAGGTCTCCTCCATCGGGGGCATCAGCGCCTTCCCGCTGGTCGGGATCTACCACGCGTCGAAGTGGGCGCTCGAAGGCATGAGCCAGGCGCTGGCCCAGGAAGTGGCGCCGTTCGGCATCAAGGTCACGCTGATCGAGCCCGGCGGGTTCGCCACCGACTGGGCGGGTTCCTCGTCCAGCACGTCCGAGCCGCTGCCCGCGTACGCCGACCTCCACCAGGAGGTGCAGGAGCAGCGCCGCAAGCGCGTCGGTACGCCGGGCGATCCGACCGCGTCCGCCGCGGCCGTGCTGAAGATCGTCGATGCAGACGAGCCGCCGCTGCGCTGCTTCTTCGGTTCGGCGCCGCTCGGCATCGCCAAGGCCGACTACGAGCAGCGTCTCGCGGTGTGGGAGAAGTGGCAGCCCGTGGCCGACCTTGCACAGGGCTGAGCCGGGGGCGCGAGACCGGGCGCACGGAGCGGGTGGCCGAGGGCGGAAGCCCGTGCAACGATCCCGGGGGCGGGGGGCGGTGGCAGCGGTCTCCGCCCCGTCGGGATCGCTCCGGGCCGGGTTCCCGGGGAGTAACCGGAGCTGGTTCGGCTCGGGCCCGCTCATGGCTCCTCGGCAAGCAGGAGGTCCCGAATCGAAGGGGCCCCGGCCAGCGCTCGGCGCGCGGAATTCACACCGGTCTCCCATTCCCACAAGCCCTTTCGACGCAATTCCGAGCGGGCGTGAAATACGACTCCCGTTTCCCGCGTGCCTGTCGACTCCGCAGGTCACCGGGGTGATGGTGAGGTCTCCGGGACAGTGGCGCCCAGCGCGTCGCCGGGGAATTCGGCGTGGGTGTCGAGACCCTGGCCACGGCGGGCAGTGTGGTGTTTCCTTGCAGAAAGAGGCCGGGTGCCACCGCGCCGACGATGTCGGGGCGACGGAAGCCAAGCTGACGGGGGAATTCCATGACCGCCGCTCACGACGTCCCCGCCATCCCCGACATCCTGTCGCAGGAGTTCGCCGACGACCCGTACCCCACCTACAGGGCCCTGCGTGAGAGCGCGCCCCTCGTCTGGCACGAGCCGACGCAGAGCTACCTCATCTCGCGCTACGAAGACGTCGCGCGGGCCTTCAGGGACAAGGATTCGCTCTTCACCACGGACAACTACGCCTGGCAGGCCGAGCCCGTCCACGGCAAGACCCTCCTCCAGATGAGCGGCCGCGAGCACGCCACCCGGCGCGCGCTGGTGGCCCCGGCCTTCCGCGGCAACGAGCTGCGGGAGAAGGTCGTTCCGCTCATCGAGCGCAATGCCCGGGAGCTGATCGACGCCTTCCGCGACGCCGGCTCGGTGGATTTGGTGAGCGGCTTCGCCTCCCGCTTCCCCGTCACCGTCATCGCCGACATGTTCGGGCTGGACCGCTCCGGCCAGGAGCGCATCAGCGGCTGGTACCGGGCCTTCGTGGCGTTCATCGGCAACCTGGCCGGGGATCCCGAGTGCGCGGCGGCCGGGGCGCGGGCCCAGGCCGAGTTCGCCGCGTACATGCTGCCGGTCATCAGGGACCGGCGCGAACACCTCGGTGACGACCTGCTGTCCGCGCTCTGCACCGCCGAGGTCGACGGGGTTCGCATGAGCGACGAGGACATCAAGGCGTTCTGCAGCCTGCTGCTGACGGCGGGCGCCGAGACCACGGACAAGGCCATCGCAGGACTCTTCTCGAACCTGCTCGCCGATCCGCGGCAGCTCGCCGCCGTCCGGGCGGACCGGGCGCTGATCGACCGGGCCTTCGCGGAGACGCTGCGCCACAGCCCGCCCGTACACATGATCATGCGTCAGGCCGCCGTCGACGTCACGCTGAGCGGTGGCACCGTCCCGGCCGGCGCCACCGTCACCTGCCTCATCGGCGCGGCCAACCGCGACCCCGGGCGCTACAAGGATCCGGACCGCTTCGACGTCTTCCGGGACGACCTGACGGCGACCACGGCCTTCTCCGCGGCCGCGGACCACCTGGCGTTCGCCCTCGGACGGCACTTCTGCGTCGGCGCCCTGCTGGCCAGGGCCGAGGTCGAGATCGCCACGAACCAGCTCCTGGACGCCATGCAGGACCTGCGGCCGGCCTCCGGCTACGACCCGGCCGAGCAGGGCGTCTTCACCCGCGGCCCGAGGTCCCTCCTCGTGGACTTCACCCCGCCCACGGCCTGAGCGGCGGCGTTGCCCCCTCCCCCAGGGCCGGCGCTCGTCCGCCCCTGGTTGAGCACCCTTCGGCGGGGTAGCGGATCGGCATGGCACTTGAGAACTCTTCCGTACCCGCGACCGGTTACGTGCAGCCCGATATCGACGTCGCTTCGCTGACGGCCGTCCTCGACGGGGAGTACGCCGGGATCCGCGACCTGGTCCGCGGCAACCTGACGACGTACTCCTCCATCCTCGACGAGGCCGACGAACTCGGCATCGACGCGTATCGCGAGCGGGTGCGGGAGATCGTCGTCAAGATGGCCGCGACCGGCCAGACCGGCATGGGTTTCCCCGTCGAGTACGGCGGGGGCGGGGACGTCGGGGCATCGATCGCCGCGTTCGAGACCCTGGCATTCGGCGATCTCTCCGTCCTGGTGAAGGTGGGCGTGCAGTTCGGCCTCTTCGGCGGCGCGATCCTGCACCTGGGGACCCGGCGCCACCACGAGGCCCACCTCCCGGACCTGATCACCGGGGCGCTGATGGGCTGTTTCGCGATGACCGAGACCGGCCACGGCTCCAACGTCCAGGCGCTCGGCACGGTCGCGACGTACGACAGTGCGACCGGGGAGTTCGTCATCACCACCCCCGACGAGGACGCCCGCAAGGACTACATCGGCAACGCGGCCCGCCATGCCGAACTGGCGGTCGTCTTCGCCCAGCTGGAGGTGGACGGCAGGTCGCGGGGCGTGCACGCCTTCGTCGTACCGCTGCGGACCGGTGGCAGGACGGCGCCCGGCGTCCGGATCGAGGACGACGGCCGCAAGATGGGGCTCAACGGCGTGGACAACGGCCGCATCTGGTTCGACGGCGTACGGGTACCGCGCGAGGCACTGCTCAACAGGTTCGCCGACGTCACACCGGAGGGCGGCTACGAGAGCGCGATCGACGATCCCAACCGGCGCTTCTTCACCATGCTCGGCACCCTGGTGCAGGGCCGGGTCAGTGTCGCCGGTGCCGGGACCAGCGTCGCCAAGGTGGCGCTGACGGTCGCCACGAAGTACGCCGCGCGACGCCGGCAGTTCGGGGTGGGTCAGGGCTCCGAGGAGCAGGTTCTCCTCGACTACGGGCTGCACCAGCGCCGCTTGCTGCCGCTGATCGCCCGGACCTACGCCCTGCACGCGGCGCAGGACGTCGTGCGGACCCAGCTGCACGAGGTCTTCTCCGGCATCGAGGACGACGCGCGGGCGCGACGCCGGCTGGAGGCACGGGCGGCGGGCATGAAGGCGCTCAGCACCTGGCACGCCACCCGCGTCGTCCAGGAGTGCCGCGAGGCGTGCGGCGGCGCCGGCTACCTCGCCGTCAACCGGTTCGCCGCGCTGAAGGGCGACAGCGACGTCTTCACCACCTTCGAAGGCGACAACCACGTCCTGCTGCAGCTCGTGGCCAAGGGGCTGCTCACCGATCACGCGAGCGAGTTCGAGGGACTCGACCAGCTCGGCATGGTCCGCTACGTCACCGGCCTGGCCGTCGAAACGGTCATCGAGCGGACCTCGGCACACAAACTGCTCGAACGGGTACGCGATCTGCTGCCCGGCGGCGACGCCTGGGACCGAGAAGCCGGCCTGCTCGACCCGGAGTACCAGTTGGCCATGTTCCGCTTCCGCGAGGAGCACCTGCTCGCCGGGCTGGCCCGGCGGATCAAGCGCGGAATCGACCAGGAGCACGCGGCGGGCGCCGTGTTCTCGCAGGTCCAGGACCACGTCATCGCCCTCGCCCGCGCGCATGTCGAGCGGCTGGTCGCGGAGGCCTTCGTGGACCAGGTGCGCGCCCTGCCCGAGGGGGGTGGGAAGGCGGCCCTGGGCCTGCTGTGCGACCTGTTCGCCCTGTCGGCGATCGAGGCGGACCGGGCTTGGTTCATGGAGCACGGGCGGCTGACCGTCCAGCGTTCCAAGGCGATCAGCCGCGAGGTGAACGGCCTCTGCCGCAAGGTGCGTCCGCTCGCCGTCGACCTCGTCGACGCCTGGGGCATTCCGTCCGCCGTGCTCCGGGCGCCGGACCTCGTGGGCTGACCGGTCAGCCTCCCCCGGCTCCGGAGCTGCCCGGGTTCCGGGCGGCTGAGCGGCCCGGCCACCACCGAGACCAGCTGGTCTTCACGTTCTCCCCGCTCGTGGGCCTGTGGCTGACGGGCCGGGGCAGCTACGGGCCGGTCTCCTGAGGCCGCACGTCGCGCCGCACGGACGACTTGAGGGGGGATGTCAGCCCCTGTGGTCAAGATCCGCCACGTCACGGGTCCGTCCCGGCGGCCAGGTGGCCGGTAGCCGGTGGGTAACCGTGGCTCGATCCGGCGTCGCGGCTGGTCGGCGACGCGTAGCGAGGACGGGGCGGCACAAGGCTCCGCGCCCACCGCGCCCGCCGCTTCCACCCCGTCCACCCCCTCCTCGTCGGGCGGCGGTTCGAGCGCGGGCAGTGCGAACCAGGGCAGCGGACAGGGTTCCGCCGGGACGGGCTCCAACGGGAAGGGCACGGCCGCCGGGGCCGGCTCCGGCGACAGCGCCAAGGGCGGCAAGTGCCGCACCGACGACCTGGAGATCACGGCGAGCGACAGCACCGTCGGCGGCGACGCCGAGGGCACCGTCGCGGTGCAGCTGAAGAACCGCGGGAGCGGGGACTGCACGCTCTCCGAGTACGCGGGCGTCGACGTGAAGACCAGCGCGGGATCGCTGTCGGCGAAGCGCACCGGCGAGCACCCCGGCCCGGCCGTCCTCAAGACGGGCACGTCCGTCTACTTCGGCGTCAACTACCCGCTCAACACGTCGGGCGGCTCCGGCGTCCGCATCACCGGGCTGGTCGTGACCCCGCCGGACGAGACGAAGCCGGTCTCCCTCGCCTGGCCGGGCGCCGCCACCCTGCCCGTCACGGACGGCTCCGGCTCCCCGATCAAGGTCGGCCCGATCGGCAGCGCCGGCCAGGGCGGCTGACCGGGCGGGGCCTTCTCGACGCCGCGACCCCGGGCGGTACGCCCGCCCTGGTCCGCAGCAGGGCGGCCTCGCCCCCCGTACCCGGTCACCCGTCACCGGGCCGTCGACCGCCGCCAGGGAATTCCGTTCGGGCCTCGGGCCTCGGGCCTCTGGGCACCTGCAGTACGCACAGGTGTCATCCGGGCAGAAGGCGGGAAGTCGCACTCAGGACGACGTCCAACCACACGGCAGACGGGCAGGGGCAGGGGCAGGCAGCGTGCGCATCGATCTTTCCGGGAAGACGGCCATGGTCACCGGTTCCACCCAGGGCATCGGCGCCGCCATCGCCGCCGGGATGGCGGCGGCCGGCGCGCGGGTCGCCGTCAACGGCCGGGGCAAGGAGTCCGTCGACGCGGCGGTGGCGCGGCTGGGCTCGGGGAGCGGCGGCGTGTTCTTCGCCGCGCCCGGCGACATCGCGACGGACGAGGGCGCGGAGGCCGTCTTCGCTGCGGCGCCTGACGTGGACATCCTGGTCAACAGCCTCGGGATCTTCGGCGCGCGTCCGGCTCTGGAGATCGACGACGCGGAGTGGCGGCGCTACTTCGACACGAACGTGCTGACGGCCGTACGGATGACCCGGCACTACCTGCCGGGCATGATCGAGCGTTCCTGGGGCCGCGTCCAGAACATCGCCAGCGACTCGGCCGTGGCGGTCCCGGCCGAGATGATCCACTACGGCATGTCGAAGACCGCCCTCCTCGCCGTGTCCCGCGGCTTCGCCAAGGAGGCCGCCGGGACGGGCGTGACCGTGAACTCGGTGATCGCCGGCCCGACGCACACCGGTGGCGTGGAGGACTTCGTCTACGAGCTGGTGGACCGGGACCTGCCCTGGGACCAGGCGCAGCGCGCCTTCATGCGCGAGCACCGGCCCCAGTCGCTGCTCCAACGGCTGATCGAGCCCGAGGAGATCGCGAACATGGTGGTCTACCTGAGCTCACCGCTGGCCTCGGCCACCACGGGCGGGGCCGTACGGGTCGACGGCGGCTACGTCGACTCGATCCTGCCCTGAGCGGGATCGGAACCGGGATCGAGGCGGGGACCGGTCCGGCCGTTCAGCCAGGCCTCGGCCTCGCCCGGGCTGCGCAGGCGGATGACGCGAACCGGGCCGAACCGCGGGTCGGCGGCGCGCCGGCCGATGTCGGCCCGTCGCTCGGCGTGCCGGGACCAGGCCCACCACACCGGATGGTCCCCGCGCAGCCACTCGCGCCACCGCTCGCGGTTCCCTCCGAACAGGCGCTCCCGGAACAGGCTCCGGCGCAGTGAGCGCCGCAGGACCCGCAGCATCACCACGCGCCGCGGGAAGTCGAGCCACACCACGGCGTCGGCCCGCTCCCACATGAGGTCCCGGACCGCCTCCGGCCCCTGGCCGTCCAGCACCCACCGCTCCCCCGCCACGATGCGGGCCGTGTCCTCGGCGAACGTGGCACTGACCTGCCACGCGGGTCCGGCGAAGTGCAGGGCGTCCAGTTCGTGGAAGGGCAGGCCGAGCCTCCGCCCCAGCGCACGCGCCAGGGTGGACTTGCCGGCTCCGGTGATCCCGAGGACCAGGACGCGTTCCACACCCGGATCCTGGCACCGAGATCGAGTCCGGGCGTCACGGTCACGGCCGGGGCGCCGGGTTTGGCCGTCACCCTGACGTACGGGACGTTCACCGCGTCGGCCGGAGCCGGTGATGTTGCGCCGCGCAAAGTGGGGCTTGCGCGAACGGCGGCCGAAGACAACGCAGAGCACCCGCAACGCGCTCGGGCATCTCCTGCGCCGCGACTGGCAGGTGTTCGCGCCGTTCCTCGCCCAGCAGGGCCACGACCCCGCCACGACCGTCGTGGCGGGCGACGTGTCAGGGCAGCCGGCGTTCTCGGACCCCGGCTGGATCGAAGAGACGAGCCGGCCGGTCGGCTTCTGGCGGAGGGTGTCCTTCTCGGCGGCGCCGTACGGGGCCTGCTGCTGGCCCGTAGTGCGGTCCAGGCGGAACCAGGAGGGCATGTCGGCGACGAACGCGTCCGCGTCTGGTGCAACCCCCCTCCGGAACCGGGTGCGGCCTACAGCCGTCCCCTGCCGGGGAGGCTTGCCGAGGCGCGCTGGGACTGCCCGGCGGCCGGGTCCGTGGCGTGCCCCGGCCGCCGGGCAGTCGGGTTGTGGGTTCAGCGGGCCGGTCAGCCCGTGCACGGGTCACGTCGGCGAGGCAGAGCCTGGGACGGGACAAGGTGCACAAGCCGCGCGGACCGTAGGGGGCGTCAGTGCCAGCCGGACGGCCGGACGCGGAACAGCTCGGTCCGCAGTACGGGTGTGCCGTCGACCGGTGCCGGCTCCTCCGCGGTCGGCTGGATTCCTCCGGCGGCGACCTTGTCGAGCGTTGCCAGGCCGTCGGGGCCGACCGTGCCGAACACCGTGTAGTTCGGTCGCAGTGCGGAGTCGCCGTAGACGACGAAGAACTGTGCACCGTTCGTGTCCGGCCCGGCGTTGGCCATCGCCAGCAGGCCGCGCCCGTAGAGGCGGCGCGCGCCTGTCGGATCGGTCGGTGCGGGCGGCAGGTCCACCGGGAGCTCGTCCTTGTACTTGTACCCGGGCCCGCCCTCACCCGTACCGGTCGGGTCGCCGCACTGCAGGACCTTCAGCGTCGGATACGCCGTCAGGCGGTGGCACACCGTTCGGTCGTAGAACCCGTGCCGGGCCAGGTGCAGGAAGCTCTGGACCGTGCACGGTGCCTTGGCCTGGTCAAGGTGCAGCGGGAGGGGTCCCTGGCTGGTCGGGACGGCCATGTCGATCACGCCGCGGCTGGGGGTGCGCCGTGGGTCGGGCGGTAGCGGAACACGGCGCGCGGGCGGCTCGTCCGGGGTCTGTGTGTACTGGCAGGGGCCGTGCGTGGTGCGCGGCGGAGCGCCGTCGGAAGCGGTGGCGGCACCTCCCCCGGACACGACCAACGTCACGGCCGCCAATCCGCTGATCAGTAATCGGTTCATCTCGTGCGCCCTCCTGATGATCGCCCGGTTTCGGAGCGGTCGCAGTCTAAGGGCGTGATGTGGTCGGCGGGAATGGTCCACGGAACGGGAGCCGCCGGCGCCGTCCGCGGCGGACGGCAGGAGGCGGCCTCCACCCTCGACGGTACCCGGCCAGCAGGTGGGCGGACCGGATGTGCGGCGAGCACACGCCGCTCCACCGCCGCCGCGTCCTCGGCGGGTTCAAGGGCCGCCTCGGGTCCGTGCAGGTCCTCGGCGAAGGTGTCGACACCAAGGAACCGCCGCTCCGCCTGCGGGTCCACCTCAGCGGAACGCGGCGACGTTGCGGGCCGCCCAGTCGGCGAACGGGAGCGGGGCGCGGCCCAGGACCCGCTGGACGTCCGGGCTGACGCGCAGGTCGGCGAGTACGGCCGGCATGCTCCGGGCAATGGCGGCCTTGGCCCCGTCGCGGATGAGGTCGTCGAACCGTAAGGGCGAGCCCGGCGCGGCGCCGAGGGCCTCGGCCTGCCGGGGGGCGTGATGACCTGCGGTCCGGTCAGCTCGTACACGCCACCGGCGTGCCGGTCGCCCAGCAGGCAAGCAGGCAGGCAGCGACCGCGGCGGTGTCCGTCGGGTCGATGAGCGGCACTCCGACGTCACCGTAGGGCGCTGCGACGAACCGCCGCGCGCAACGCGACCCGTGTCGGGCCGAACGGCCTGGTCGCCACGCCCTGTGACGCCGGCAACCGGACACCCAGCCGCTCCTCGGCAGCGGCCAGATCGGTCTCCGCCCACCCGTCACCGCTCTCCAAGGCACCAGCCCAGTGGGCAGCGAAGCCCTGGATGAAGCTCTATACACCACAACGGCCTTCGGCGCCTCCGGCGCCGACCTCCCGGCCGCCCGCGGCCCATGCTGGAACAGGCCATGGGGACCGTGCGGAAGGAGGCGTACGTCATCCTCGACGGTAGGCTTCCATCTCT
This sequence comes from Streptomyces sp. AB3(2024), assembly GCF_041862025.1. Lineage (NCBI taxonomy): Bacteria > Bacillati > Actinomycetota > Actinomycetes > Kitasatosporales > Streptomycetaceae > Streptomyces > Streptomyces sp. AB3(2024). Next base: position 94,219 of record NZ_JBGWAB010000010.1, on the reverse strand, counting down.
TCACCAGGGCCGGGCGGTCTCGTGGCCGGTGCCTGCCGGTGTCAGCACGAATCCGGGTGGGGAGGGGACACGTAGATCGCGGACAGCACCCCGTCGCCGGCCACCTTGACCGGGACGGGGGCGGTGGTGTCGACCAGTTTCAGGTCGTACGGCAGGGACCGCAGCGGGATGTCCTCGCCGAGGTAGGTCACCGAGACCGTGCCGCGACAGGCTGATGGCCCCGGCGGCGCGGTGTCGGGTACCCGGCCGTCCTGCGGGCCGGCCGCGTGGGAGGCGGTGCCGATCAGGGTGTACGAGTATTCGTAGCGGGCCCCGCTGACAGGATTGGCTTCGTGCGTCTTCTTCAGGTCGACCCAGTAGTGGGCGAGTTTGACCGTGACCGCCTCGCACGGGCGCTTGATGTCCTCCGGGGTGAAGTTCAGGCCGGAGGAGTCCAGGGTCAGGCCTTTGGTCTGGTAGTCCCCGCTGGAGCTGCGCAGTTCCTTCAGGTAGCCGGTCAGCTGCTCGACGCCCATTCCGGCGGTCCGCACGCACTCCTTGGGCGCGGTGGGCGTCGGGCTCGCGGCCGGGGCGGCGGAGCCGGTGGCGGGCGCATAGTGCACGAGACCGGAGGGTGTGGGAGCCGGGGCCTGGGCGGCAGACTTGCCACCTCCTGAACATCCCGAGACGGCCAGCAGCGCGGCCACGAGGGTGGCGGGCAGTACGGACAGCGCACGCGCGCGGTGCATGTGTCCCTCCAGGTACGAGTCGAGACGGCTTCCCCAGCCGGATCCTCTCAAGCGCGGAGGGAAGCGCGCAGGCGTTCGGATCAGGAATCGGGTTGAGGCTTGAGGATTGAGGCTTGAGGAACATCCGCAGCGGGCACCCGGAGGGAGGACGGGCGGGGGGAAGTCACCGCCGGTTCGCCGGAGGCGCAGGGGAAAGTGGGGCCGCGGTTGCCGGCTGGGGGTCAGCGTCCTTGCGCGGTGAGGGTCTCGGGCCGGTGGTCGTCGCCGTGCCAGGTGGGCCAGCCGAGCAGTTGCGGGCGCTCGGTGACCCATGCGCGGGCGTCGGGGCCGATCTCGGCGTCGATGAGGCCCTCCAGCAGGGCGCGGTAGCGCTCGACGAGGTCGTGGTGGGCGGGGTCGGTGGCCAGGTTGTGCAGCTCGGCCGGGTCCTGCTCGCGGTCGTAGAGGACGACGTCGTTGTCGGCCAGCAGCGCGTCGGTGTCGGTGGGGCGGTTGGGGTTCAGTGGGGAGAAGTAGCGGCCGAAGGTGTAGCGCTCGTCGGAGTAGGCGCGCAGGAAGCCGCGCTTGTTCCAGTCGGGGCGCAGGTCCCCGGATGCGACGCGCTTGGGCGCGTCCGGGTCGGCGAACTCGAACCAGAATGAGGCGTCGAGCGTCGTGATCGACTCCACCGCGTTCAGGATCCCTTGCCGTACCGGGCGGCCGTGGAGCACGGGCATCAGCGAGTGGCCCTTGAGCGCGGGGTGTCGGGTGGCTGCCCCGGTCACATCGACACCGGCGATTTCCAGCAGGGTGGGTGCTATGTCGACGGCGGAGGCGAGGGCATCGGTGCGTCCGCCGCCTGGCACGTCGGGGTGGGCGATCATGAAGGGGACGTGGAAGTTCTCGTCGTAGACGAGGTTTCCTTTCTGGCGCAGCCCGTGGGAGCCGGCCATCTCGCCGTGGTCGGAGGTGAAGACGACGACGGTGCGGTCAGCCTGGCCGGAGGCCTCCAGAGCGTCGAGGACGAACTCGACGCTGCGGTCCACGTCGCGGATGGCGTTGAGGTAGAAGTTCAGGCCGTCGTGCCAGTGCTCGTCGTCGGCGACCGGTCCGAAGACGTTGTCCAGCATCCGCGCGTATTCGGCGACCGCGGGGGCCGCGCCGGAAAGGTCGTCGTGGAGGCTGGCTGGGAGGTCGACGTCCCAGCGGCGCCGGTAGACGGGGATGTTCGCGGCCGCGCGGGTGACGACGGCGTGGGCGAGGCCGAAGGGCAGCTGCACCTGAGGGCGGCCGCCGTAGTCGAAGCTCATGATGTCGTGGGGGTTGACGAAGTTGACAGCCATGAACCAGGGCCGGTCCTCGCTGACGACCGGTGCGCGGTTGCGCAGCCAGCGCACGGCCTGGCCGGCGATGACGGGGTCGAGCTTGAGGCCGGCCCAGGCTCCACCGTCGATGTCGCCCCAGTCGTTGAACTCGCTGAAGCCGTAGGGCTCCAGGGCGTCGGTGGTCGGGCCGGGGTTCTCGGGTGTCACGTAGCAGTTCGAGAGGTGCCACTTGCCCTGGTAGGTGGTGTAGTAGCCCGCCGCGCGCAGCATGGTGCCAAGGGTGCCCAGCGCGGGGTCGAGGGGGCGGATGTAGGGCATGTTGTCGTTGTCGTAGATCTCGGTGAGCGGCAGGTGCCGGCCCGTGTAGATCACCGACCGGGCGGAGCTGCACTGCGCTGAGGCGGTGTAGTAGCGCTCGAAGGTGGTGCCGCGGGCTGCGATCCGTTCCCGGGCCGGCAGTGAGAACCCCTGGGGGCGGGGCAGGGTGGCGCGCTCCTCGTCGGTGACGATCAGCAGGATGTTGGGGCGACCGGTCATGTCCTGCCCTTCGCTCGCCACGCGTCGACGGGGGGTGGGCCGTGGTTGACCGCCTCGCGCGCACTGGTACGGACGTCGTCGAATCTAGGGCGGGAAGTCGGTCGGGACCGTTCGGGACGCGGCCGGCCACGGCCGGACGGGTGATCCGCATCGCCCGCAGGGGCCCGGACAGGATCCCCGGGGTTCAGTCGCGCTGGGCGCCTGCCGGCGCTGCGGGAGCGGGTGTCGGGGACGCGACGAGCCTTCCGCGGGGCGGGCCGGACCGGTGGGTGGGGTGCATCGTCATTCCGTGCAGGTGCCGGTGGGGTCGATCGCCTGGTTGACGCGGTGGCCGATGGTCTGCAGGGTCCGCTGCTGGGCCTGGGTGAGCGGATCGAAGACGAGGCGGCGGACCTCCTCGACATGGCCCGGCGCGGTGGCGGTGACCTTCTCCCAGCCGGGCTCGGTGAGGACGGCCAGGGTGTAGCGGCCGTTGTCCGGGTCGGGGGTGCGGCGCACCCAGCCCTGCTTTTCCAGGCGCTTGACCACGTGGGACAGGCGCGAGAGCGAGCCGTTGGTGAGGATCGCCAGGTCGCTCATGCGCATGGTGCGCTCGGTGGCCTCGGAGAGAGTGGCGAGGACCTGGTACTCGAAGTGGCTGATCTGGGCGTCGCGCTGCAACTGGGCGTCGAGGGCGTTCGACAGGTTGATCACCATGGCGGCCCCTCGCGCTCATGTTTCTGGCGGCTGGACTGATGAAGATCAGCCAGCCTCGAGAAAAGCCGGCCGCCTCCGGAATGGCCTGGACCGCGGACTTCTCCGCGGGGGCCGTAAAGACGGTCGGCGCCGTCGAGGTGCTCGGCGCCGTGGGGCTGATCGTCCCCGCCGCGCTCGGCATAGCGCCGGCCCTGGCGGCCTGGGCCGCCCTCGGCCTTGCGGCGACCATGCTGGGCGCCACCGTGCTGCACCTGCGCCGCAAGGAGGCGACAGCCCTCCCGGTCGCCCTGCTGCTGCTCGCCCTGGCCGCCGTCGTGGCCTGGGGCCGCTTCGGCCCCTACGCCTTCTGAGCCCCTCCCCTTCCCTCCCCCTCCCCTCAGCGTGATCTCGTAGTCAAGGAGTTCGACATGATCAACCGCCGCAACATCCTGAAGGGCGCGGGCGCCGCCGCTTTCGGTGCCCTCGTCCTCACCGCGGTAGCCACCGGAACCGGCCTGGCAGCCCCGGCCGCGAGCAGCCCGGGGCCCCTCGGAGACCCGGCCTCCACCTCGCAGGCCGAGTCGTCCTGGCCGACCGGCCTGACCCACGAGGAGCGCAGGAACCTCAAGGCTTTCGACGACCTGGACTTCAACGTCTACTCCGGTCAGCAGTGGGACCGGATCGACGAGAGCCACGCGAAGAACGTCCGCGTCCACTGGCCCGACGGCCACTACACGGACGGCCTCGACCAGCACATCGCCGACATGAAGAGCCAGTTCGTCTGGGCGCCGGACACACGCATCACCGAACACCCGAACCGCATCGCCAAGGGCAACCTGACCTCGGTGACCGGAGTCATGCAGGGCACCTTCACCCGCCCCATGCCGGACGGCAAGGGCGGCTTCATCCAGCCGACCGGCAAGAAGTTCTCCATCAACATGGTCACGGTCGGCATCTGGAACAAGGCCGGAGTCATGGATGAGGAGTTCCTCTTCTGGGACAGCCAGACCTTCTACAAGCAGCTCGGCCTCGCCTGACCAGTCGCGTGGCCCGGCGACGCAAGAACCACCGGGCCGCACAGGGACGTGACGCCCATGTCGACCACTTCGACGGCCCCCGCGATGTCCGGTCCACGGGCACCACGGTGGGCGCAGCGCGTCGTGCGGGCCGACCTCGTCGTGGATGGGGCGCAGGAGACAGTTGAGGAGGTAGTCCCGGAGAAACCCTGCCGTCCGTGCTGAGCCTGCCGTGAGTTCGCTCGACTTGATCGAGTCGCCTGCCACGGCCACAGCTTGATCGTCTAGCGGGGGCTGCCTGGCCTTTCCCACTCGGTGCCCGTGTCCACCGGGCGATCCAGACACCGCCTTGGGAGGCCTCGCGACCGCGCCCGGCAGACCGGACTGCCTGTTGGGATCACAACAAGGCCGGCCCCGGCATCACGCCGGAGCCGGGGGCCCGCCATCCGGACATCAGTCGGAAACGCTCCTGGCCCACGGTGCGGTCGAGGGCACTTGAAGACCGGTGTGAGGCTCGGGTGGAGTCAGCCGAGTTGCTGGAGCAGGGGGAGGATGTTCTTGGGCTGGGCGTTGACCTGGGCGAGGACGGAGATGCCGGCCTGCTGGAGGATGCTGGCCTGGGTGTAGTTCGCGGTCTCCAGGGCGTAGTCGGTGGCCTCGATGCGCTCGCGGGCGGCGCTGAGGTTGATCACGCCGGTGTCCTGGGTGCGGATGTTGGACTCGAAGCGGTTCTGGACGGCCCCGAGGATCGAACGCAGGCTGGTGACCTGGACGAGCGCGGCGTCGATCAGGGAGAGCGGGTCGATGAGGAAGGTGCCGGCCGTGGTCGCGTCGGTTTTGCTGATCGTGGCGGTCTGGCCGTCCGGGCCGACGTACTTGATCTTTGTGGGGTCGGTCTCGTCGGTGAAGGCGGGCGTCTTGGCGACGTCGTAGGACTCCAGGCCGAGTGTGCCGGCGTTCACCGTCTTCAGGGCGACGGCGATGATGTCACCGTCGTTGGCCCCGGTCTGAAAATTCATGCTGGTGTCCTTCGCCAGCACCTTGATCCCGTTGAACTGGGTCTGCTGCGAGATCGTGTCGATGGCCTCCAGCCGCTGGGCGACCTCCTGCTGGATGGTGCGGCGATCGGTGACGGCGTAGATGCCGTTGGCCGCCTGGACGGTCAGCATGCGGATGCGCTGGAGGTTGTTGGTGACCTCCTTCAGGGCGCCCTCGGTGGTCTGTGCGAGGGAGACGGCGTCGTTGCTGTTGCGCGACGCCTGGAGGGATCCGTTGATCTGGGTGGTCATCCGGTCGGAGATGGCCAGGCCCGCGGCGTCGTCCTTCGAGGAGTTGATGCGCTTGCCGGAGGCGAGCCGCTCGGCCGCGACCCCCATGGTGGATCCTGTGATGTTGAGGTAGTTCTGCGTGGTGAGCGACATGATGTTGGTGTTGAGCGTCAGCATGTGATCATTCCCAGTCGGTGATCGGTATGGGTGTCGGGAAGCGCTACGCGGACGTCACGTTCACATCGTCCTGGGCCAGGACGAACCGCAGGACATCGACATCGACCCAGCCGTACGGGGAGATCGCGTCGATGAACACGGGCAGGGTCCGCGTCAGATCCGTGAGGACCTCGGTCCTGTCCTGGCCACGCGCCGCGGCGGCTTCGGCGATCTTGTCCTCGCCGAGGGCCTGGACCACCTGCTCCTCGGTGAGGGGCTCGTTGGGGCCCGAGCCGAGCCAGGAACTGCTCTGCGGCAGGGCAGCCGCAAGGGCCCGGGTCTCGGCCACGATCTGTTCGGCAGCCGATTCCTCTTCGGGCGTCAGGGCCGCGATCTTCGAAGCGGCGCGGAACGCCTCGATGGTCTCGGCCGGAATCGCGTCCACCAGAGCGGGGATCTCCACGGCCAGGGAAGCCGCGGCTTCCGCTTCGGTCACTTGCGCCAGCTCCGCCAGCTGCTTGAGCATGCCGGCGGGAGCGGCGGCGGCCACTTCTTCTCCGGACAGCGGTTCGTTGGCGCCTTGGCCGGTCCAGGACTCGAACTTGGCCGCTGTCCCGGGCTCGGCCGCCAGGGCCGTAAGCAGCTGTCCCAGCACAGGGGCCACCGTGGTCTCGCTCATCGAACTCCCTCACTAGTGATCTTGCCAACGCGGGAACGTTACCGAAAGCAATCACAGAGCGACAGAACGTGAATCGGCCATGGGTGAGCCACGTCAGTGCGTACGAGCCGATGCCGGTGAAGGTCCGTTGAATCGCTCCGCAGAAGTGCGGCAACGTACCCGGCCGCCGAGCGGCCGCCGCACCGGATCGCGGTCACCGACGTCGGACGCGCCTGGAGGCCGCGGTCCTGGCCCACATCGAGCCGCCTCCGCCCGACGGGGGCCCTTGCGGGACTTCGCCGGAGACCGCTCGGATCAGCCCGACGCCCACCCGACCTCGCGGCTTCCACCGCCTCACCGAGAAACAGCAGCGCCGCCCGGCCAGCCTCGGGGTGAAGCCGGAGCGAGAAGGCGTCGGCCTCCCCGGCCGGGCACATCAGCCGTTGCCGGTGACGGGCTGCACCCCCTCGTCATTTGTGGGTGCGCAGGAAGGCAGGGAGATCGTCGCGGGTCGGGTAGTTCGGCAGGGGTGCCGGCTTGCCCTCAAGGAACGCGGTGATGACGGCGGCGGCTCGGTCGTTGTTGTCGTCCAGGCCGTTCCACATGTGGTGTCCGACCCCGGGCATGTACTGCGTGCGCTGGATGGCGGGGTCATCGGCCAGGACGGCGGTCTCCCACTGACGGACCTGGGAAGAGCATTCGGCGATCATCAGCATCGCGGGGGTCCGGGACTGCCTCAGTTGCGGGGCCATCGAGGGTGAGTCCTTGACCGTCTGCTGGATGCGGAGGCTCGCGGCGGGGCTGAAGGAGAAGTTCTGTGCGGTGTCCTCGGCGGGAATGCGGTGCGCGTCGCGCGCGCAGTAGGCGGATGCGGTGTCGCTGCCGAGGTCTGCGGCGGTGAAGGCGTTGTCGCCTTCGGCCTGTCCGATCAGTCCGGTGTCAGGGCTGAGGAGTCCGAGTCGCATGAGGCCGAATGCCACGGCGTACCGGGGGATGTGCGTCAATCGCGGTCCGGTGGGGGCCGGAGCGAGGCCGCGTGCGGATTCTCGGCCCTTGTGCCAGGCGATGTGTGCGGTGGGGCCGTCCATGGGGCCGGGCTCGGCAATGATCGCCCGGTACAGGCGTGCGGCGACGCTCGGGTCGGCCAGGGCTCGGGTGAGCACGGCCCCGCCGGAGGAGAATCCGAGGATGTCGACCTTGCCCTTGTTCAGGCGGTCGACGACGGCGGCGAGGTCGCCGACCGACCTGGAGATCGTGTACTGACCCATGGGGAGCAGGTCGCTTCGTCCGCCGCCGGCCTGTTCGTAGGCGTAGACGTCGTAGCCCTGGCGGGCCAGGAGTTGCAGGAACCGGTGGTCGAGCACCGAGATGCCACGGACCGGTCCGCCGTTGAGGTACACGAGCGGAGTGGGATGCCGGGGGCCGGTCTGCGCGGGCGGGTAGTGATACACCGCGACCCGGCTGCCCGTGGTCAGGCTCCAGTGCTGCGGGGTCACGAAGGGCAGGGCGGGCGGGTACCGCCGGGCCGTCGGCACGGTCGGGATGCAGACCGACGCCGTCAACGCTGCCGCGACAGCCACTGGCAGGAACGGCACGAGCCGCGCCGGCCAAGTGCGGCGCCGCCCCCGCCACGTCGCGAGGACAGCCCCGACTCCAAGGGTCGCCAACCACGCGGCGAGGCCCGAGCCTGCCCCGTCTGTGAGGGCGATCAGTGCGAGAAAGACGACGACCAGCATCGCTGCGGCGGCCAAGGCCAGGAGTAAGCGTCCGATGGAGCGGACGAGACGTATGGCGGACGTGAGCATGGCGGACCTCCAACAGTTTCAGAACGTCGTTTCAAAACGACGTTACCAAACAGGGGTAGGCTGCTGGCCGTGGGTAGGCCCAGAACAAACGACGAGGCCGTCAAAGAGCGGCTTGTGGAATGCGCGACCGAGATGCTCGCCACCCGTCCGCGGGAGTCGCTCACGGTCCGCGCCGTGGCCGCTGCTGCGGAGGCGTCGACGACGGCGGTGTACTCGTTGTTCGGTGGCAAGGACGGGCTGGTCGCTGCGGTGCGCGACAGAGCCGTCGCCGGCCTGTTCCGGGACCTGTCGGCGGTGCAGACCTCCGCGGACCCTCTCGCCGACCTCTACGCACTGGCCGTCGCCTACCGACGCTGGGGGCGCGAACACAGACACCTGTACACGGTGCTGTTCGGTGGTGTGCAGTCCTTCGACCCATCGGGGGATGTCGGTGCCAGTGACCCGATCCGTCCACTCATCGCAGCGATCGATCGCGCGTTGGCGGCGTCCGTCCTCGTGGGGGAGGCAACGTCGATCGCTCTGTCGATCTGGGCCACCCTGCACGGGCTCGTGACTCTCGAACTTGCTGGTGCCCTCGACGCCGTCACTTCCGAGGCCGCATTCCGATCGGCGATTCAGGCCACGTTGCGCGGATGGACGACCCCGGCGGTGTTCCTCAGCCTTCGCCAAGCCGAACTCGCTCCATGACGGCCGGGAGCCTCGATCTCGGATCGCGACCGCGGATCGACCTGGCCAACTGCGACCGCCCATTGCCTGAAGGTGAGATTCTGCAGGTAGTGGCGGTTCGGTCGGGCAGAGGCCGGTGATGCGACTGCCTCACGGCTCGAACGAGTCCTTCGTGCCTGGCCCCGGAAAGCACCCGTCGCACGCCGAAAGCTCACTCCCGGTGGCGTCGAAGTACGGGGTGAAGAACGAGAGCCGGTCTGCTGCGACGATGCTCCCGGTTCGCAGTTGCTCGCCGCGGTACCGCGGCGAGGATCTCAATGCTCTCGTCGAGCTGGACAGTGAGCATCGCGGCGATCTCGGGGTGACCTGGGTGTTCGTCCTCGGTGGCCACGCGGTGACTGCAGAGACTGAATCTGGGCGTCGCCACAGGATTCGGCGTGGCCCTGCGCGGGCCGAACAGCTGTCAGTCACGACCTGACCTCCGCTCGCACGGCGCTCATCAAGGGCGCGGACTCCATTCGCGACTGGTGACCGGCACCCGCTTGCTGCCTCAGATCGGCTCGCCGTGACAAGTGGGCGAGCCGCCTCAGCCCCGTCCCGACGTACTCGCGCAGAGCGGCGGTCGCTTCGACGTGCGAGGCATTGTCAAATCCTGTGGACCGACAAGACAGCCCGATGGCCCGTCGGTCAAGCAAGCGGCTTGCGGTAACGGACGAACTCGTTCTGCCGCCGGAAGCCGACACTCTGGTAAAGGTCGTGGGACCGGTGCGGGTTTGCCGTACCCGTGAACAGCCGGGCGGTCGTTGCACCTTGCTCGCGAAGGCTCCGCAGCCCGTCCAGCAGCAGGGCCCGGCCGATTCCGAGGCGTCGCTGGTCCGTCCGGACACTCAGCTCTTCCACCTCGCCCACGGTGTGGTCGTGGCGGCGGATGGAGCAGAGGGCGACGCCGACCATGTCCTGCCCGTTCCAGGCAGCCCTCCAGCACGCCGGGTCGGCGGTGTCGACGAAGTCCTGGAAAGGCCATCGCTGAGTGAAACCGGAGTCCGTATACGAATCGACGACCGTCCTCCAGACCGCACGGTAGTGGCTCGTCCCGATCGGCCCAGTCCGTATCCCGGCCGGCAGCTCGCTGCCCGGCTCGGGCACCTGCTGCACATCGTCGAGCTTCAGCTCGACCAGGCTGAAGACACGTCGGTAGCCGGCTGCGCGCAGAAGTGCCGTGGCGTCCTGCTCGGAGGCCATGGCGTTCGCGCCGATCACTGCCGTCCGCGCCGTTCCATGCTGTTTGACGAGCTGGTGGATCCGCTCTTCGGCCCAGCGCAGCATGGCTGAGCCGATGCCCTGCCCGCGATGCCCGGGCAAGAGGTAGCCGCGGTGCAGGTACAACCACGTATAGTCGCGCTCTTGCCACCACCGGATCGTCGAGTAGCCGACGACACTCCCGTCGAGTACCACCAGGATCTGGTTCTTGGACGGCTCTTCCGACTTGGCAGAGGCTTCGGCGATCTCGGCCGCTGTCGGGAGCCCTTCCACAACCGAATGGACATCGACCCGGTCCCGTTCAACACACCCCAGCCGCACCGCGGCCATGGCGCCGTGGTCTTCGTCTCCGCGATACGGCCGGAACCCGAAGCCGACCGGAAGGTCCTGTCCTGCCGTGCCATCCAACATGACCGGATGTTCTCGAACTTCGAGCCAGGTCCGCCACCCTATTCACGCCGCGGTTGTCTGCAGCCGTTCAACGAGCTCGCCGCGTTCAGAGCGGGCCCAGGCGCGGACGCGGGCAACGAGGTGGGGTGCATGGCATCCACGGCTCGCCGGCGGGCCTGGGCGGACTCGACGAGCTTGAAGACCATCGCCAGGGCGGCGGCCCGGAATGACCGCGGCGGCCGTGTGCTCCTTGTCCTCGGCGTTGTCGATGTCCTGGATGGCCTTCTTTGCCGCGGGCTGAGCTGACTTCGGGAGGCTGTCGAGGCAGTTGGCCGTCCACCCTTCAGCCCGGGGGCCGGGTCTCCTTCGATGCCCCGGGCACTCGGCAGGCCACTGCCGGTGGCCCGTTCCTCGCGGAAGGCGGCGATGGCAGCGGCAACCACGCACGAGCCACGGGCGAGGCCGCCCCCCGTACTGGTCGACGCCTCCGGGAAGCAGCCGATGTTCGGCCTGGCCACTGCGGGCAGCCTCCCCGTCGTGTGGTCCTGGACCCCTGCCCCCATCGGATCATGGGCGACATGAGCGGTTTGTTCTGGCTTCGTACGGTACGGCTTCCCCATGATGGGGCGGGCCGGGACTGGCCCGGTCCGGCTCCCACCACCGGAAGGCTCCGCCATGCCGCGCACCCGCCACCGAGCCGCGCTGCTGTTGACCGCGCTGTCCCCGTGCACCCTGCCGCTGGTCCCATCCGCCCCGCGCGCCGAGGGCGCCGGGCCCTCACACTGTGCCCCCGTCTACACGGCCACCCCCTGCGGGCAGCTCACGAACCCACTCCCCTACACGTACCTCGACTGAGGCGGACCGAGGGAGCGCGTCCGGGAGCCGACCGTCGCCATGCTCCGCACGACCGGTAAGGATGGAAAATGGACAAGAAGAAGCCGAAGAACCCGGACGGTCCGGAAACACTCTCTGACGAAGAGATGATGAAACTGATCAACGAAATCCTCGACAGCGTCCCACCCGAGCAAGCCGAGGACTACCTCCTCGCCATCGCCGATGGGCGACCGGCTCCCCACGACGTTCCAGTTGAGCTGACCCCCGCCCAAGCGAACAACCTCCTCCTCTTCCTCCACAGAGGCGGCGGCTGAGTCCGTCCCATCGACGGGCCACACCCCGTCGGCGTGCGGGCCGGCGGCGGGACCGCTGCGGGCGGCAGCAGCTCCGGTGGCGCGGGGCGGGCGAAGCCCGCCGTCCGGCGGCAAGTCCGAGCCGCCGAGGCACTGCCACCCTGGCCAGGTGGCGGCGCCTCGTGGCGTCCCGAGGGACCACGCGAGTCCTTCATTGCGGGCTGCTTGGTGCGTCCGCCGCGGCGCATCGCTTCAGGCCGCGGCCGACAGCCGTCCGCCGGTCACCCAGATACGTGACATCGCATCGGCAAGGGCGGGGTACCGGGCAGCCTCGCAGATCATTTCCGAGAGCACGAGCATTCCGTGTGCGGTGCGCTTCGGTTCGCGGTTCCGGTGCAGCCAGGCAACCGCGCTGCCCAGTGGCCGACGCCCCAGGAAGATGCCCACACGCCGCACAGCGGCGGCACTCTCCAGATCGGAGCGATCTCCACCGAACGGCAGGACCTCGGTTCGGAGGATCCCGGGTGGTGCAATGGAGTTCCGCACATGGCGGACGCATGCTTCCTGCGGGGCCTGCCCATTTTCGAATGTGTTGCGGAATCCGACGATGCGCATGCCCGCGTCCTGCAGGCGGAGCTCGATGTAGAGCTCGACGGACAAACCTTGAAGGTGAACGCGCATCGGCAGGTAGGCCATTTCACCCGGTCTCCGCGAGGCCCCGCCGAAAAATCCCTGAGCATCCTCTACCCTCGACCGTACGGTCGCCGTCAGCAGTCGATATTCGTTCGCTGATGCGAGCGCCGGGGAGAACGACACCGGTTTCAGCATGGCCGCCCGCATCAGGGGAGACCACCAGAGGTCGACGTTCCGTGCTGTAATCCGAGCAAGGTCGGATCGATCCCGCTGTATTCGCGCATGCGCGACCACCACCTTCTGCATACTCCCCGTCACAGGGTTCGGATCGGTCCGATCATTTGTAGTCGCCCTGGTGGCGGCCGGGCGCATAGTTGGCCTCTGATGCTAAAAAACAGGAGCGCGCGTGATCCCGGTTGCTGAAGCCCGCCCCGAACACGAGCATGTGACCGGGCCCGGCCTCGCCCGCATCCGAAAGGCCGTGGCCCGGACGCCGTCTTCGGCTGCGGTGGCGGATCCCGGCGTGTGCGCTGTCGTGGCGGCGCTGCCACCGCTTGAGACGGCGGCCACCACAGGGTCCCGATCTCCCCTCGCCGCCGGGTGCGACGTGCGAGCGCTCATGCGCCTACGCGGGCAGCGCAGGGAACACGACCACCGAGCCGTCCTTGTCGCGGGCGATCTCAATCGCCACATCTGTCGTACGGATGTTGGCCGCGACGCCGGCACCCGACTTGTGAAATCCGGTGTGCCGCGCTCAGGAGGCGTTCGACTTCACGGGTCGTGAAGACAGGCCACAAACCGTTCGGGCGTGCCGGTTCCAGCGCCGACAGGCGTACAAGGACACCGGCGATGCTCGACTCCGGTTCGTCGAGGCGCTGCTGATCGCGCTTGAGTGCGCGGGTGAAGTTCTCGAACGGATTCCCGACGTCGCTCTGGACGTGCTCGACGGCCTGGAGGACGACCACCCGGCGCTTCAGCCCGATGGTCAGGGATGCGAGTTCGAGGTGGGTGCGGAACGTGCCGCCATGGTCGTCGACGCCGGGGAACGACTCTGTCAATATACCGAGTTCGACGGCTTCGCCCTCAGGCAGTCCGTCGAGCGCGCTCTCCCATCGGGCGAGGCGGCGGTCGGCTTCGACCCGCGCCGTGTTGATGGCATGCACCGCCGAGTCACCCAGGCAGGCAGCTCAGGGGGGGCGGGGTGTCGCGGCGCTGATTCCCGTCCGCGCAGCGCCGGTACTGCACCTGCGTCGTCACCGACGTCTTCGTCCCCTGCCCCCTCTGCTGTCGGCGAGCAGCAGCCGAAGCCGGCGACCTTCAACCCTCGCGCCCTCCTCGGGGAGTGCTCCGCGGCGAGCCGTTCGGCCGCGAGCCGCTGCGCGTTCGGGTGTCGGCCTCCCCCACCGGAGGGGTCCGCAACTGCGTCGCCCTTCCGCGCCCCTGGCGTCCGGCACGTGAAATCGGTGCGCGCGCAGCGGCGCCCGCCCCCGCGATGCGCTGGGGCGGGGCCTCACAGCGTGCCGGGTGTCCTACAGGAAGCCAATCAAGCTCGCCCGGTCGTTCATCGCGTCCCCGACGTACGAGGTCGACTGCGACGTGGATCGGCAACGAGTTCTCTTCCGCCCCTCGGGGCGGTCCCATGAGTCGCTGTGTGACCGGAACGGGTGCGGACCCGGACAGGCGGACCTCCTCAGCGCTCCACACAGCGTTCCTGGTGGGGGCATCACTCGCTTCCGTGGTGATCAGCATCCCGGTCGGACCCATGACGACGCTGACGCCACCCACCATGAACGGCCCGGCCATCGCCGAGCAGCCGACCAGCGCCCGTATGCCCTTTGCGTCGAGCACCGGCGCCGTAACCACGGTGAGAACGTGATCAGTCATCCCCGTACCATCCCCCCGGCCTCTGAGTGATCGCATTCGAAGGGTGCGATCATCCTCGGATGCGAGGGATCGATGAGTTGGCCATGGTGGACGATCCGGCCTGGCCGGAGCTGCAGGGGATTTTCCGGGCGAGTTCCGTGCCGGTTCAGGTGCTGCCCGGCGATGTAGACGAGGGTCGGCGATGCCTCGTGCAGATGCAGGTCAGTGCGCGATCGGCGCTGGGAGCTCTGGCGTTGCACAGCGGCGGACTGCTCGTGGACGACGGTTGGGTGCGCGTGTTCGGCGGGGGTTCGGGTTCGGCCGCGGGTGGACGGCTCCCGAGCCTGGGGCAGGTCAACCGTTTCCCTACGGACTTCGCCCCTGGCCGGCACCCCGCAACGGGTCTTGTCGTCGGCCATGACGTTCTCGGCGGAGTCTTCGCTTTGAACGGGGGCGATCCCGCGGCTGCGGGCCGCCCTGGAGCACCTGGCCAGATGACGTACTTCGCTCCCGACACCCTGGCGTGGGAGGCAATGGAGATGGGCCACTCCGGGTGGGTGTCCTGGCTGCTCTCCGGCAGGCTGGAGACGTTCTACGACGGTTTGCGCTGGCCGGGCTGGCGTGAGGAGGCCTCGGCCCTGGATTTGGGACAGGGGGTTTCCGTGTACCCGTTCCTGTGGTCGCAGGAAGCTCACGCCGATCTCGCGGCCACGAGCCGTCGGCCGGTGCCGATGCGCGAGGTGCTCGGAGCCGCCGCGGACTTCGCCCGGCAGATGGGGCCTGCCGATCCTGGATTCCTCGGCGACGCGTGACTGGGTTCGACGGGTAGGAGTGCTCCGGGCCCGATGAGCAGACGGGCACCGTGTGGTGGGAGGTGGCCTCGGCGGTGGCAGAAGGCCCGGGCTGGCTGCGGGGCCGTGTCCGCTTCGAGGCCGGAGCCCCGCTTCACCCGCCGGCCGTCCCGCAGACAGGCCTGGGGCCGACGAGGCCTCACCCCGGTCGTGGCGGTCGGCGGCCGGCGTTCAGGACAGTCGGCGGTGGCCGGGCCGATCGCGATGCGGCCGGACTGCCGGCGCCGGTCGTATCACCGCCTTCGTGCTCATCCTGTCGGCAAGGGAACACACCGCGGCTTGGGCGAGCGGGACCTCATCTCGCTGGTCCACCGCCTGAACACCCGCGTCCCCCGCCGGATGCGGGAACTCGTGGTCTCATCGCGCACGTGCGGGGCGACGTGGAACCAGCTACGGCCGAAACGCATCCTTGAACATGTTCAGTGATCATCTTCTGGGGAGGTTCCCTTGTACGCGCGACGCAGAAAGGTTGCGATCTGGCTATCGACCGGGGTGGTCGTCACCGCTGTGACGTACATCGGCTGGTGGTTGTACGGGGCCGGTTTGGAACTGGACGGCAAGGCGCCCGTCTCCTGCGGCCAGGCCATCCGCTTCCTCCATACCGCCCCACCCCCCGAGACCGCGCGCAACGAGCGCTGCACGAAGGGCCAGTGGCAGACCACTTGGTACAACATGGACTTCGAGGCCACGCGCGATGAAGCGGAAGCGTGGCTGCACACCACCTACCCGGACGCGAGCGTCGGACGCGACTGCCTTGAAGCCGATCTCTGCTCGTCCCCCGGTATCGACGTGGACGGCGACATCCGCTTCAAGGAGCACGGCCTCGCACACGTACGTGTCCACGGAGGCACCGTGGACTGATGCCCCTCGGCGCGGACCGTCGAGTTCTCAATGGCGGTGCACGACGCCTTCCTGCCGCGACCCGGCGATCCCGTGTACCTGAACCACGGGGCCCGGCGTGCCGTCCGCGGAATGCCGGCACGCGATGTGACGTCCACTCGATTCCCGTACGAGGAGTTCTCCCTTCCGCCGTGGGAGCGTCGGGGCTCCAGGCTCCAACGGGGACGGAAGGGCGAGTGGTATGACCAAGTCGAGGCGCAGGTTCGGCATCACCGCGATGGTGGCCGCCGTGGTGACCGCGATGATCACCTTCACGGGATTGCAGGGGGCCAGCGCGCAGGACCAGGCGCGCCGCGGCTGGGACCACTTCGGGTTCGGGGTGCCGTGGGAGGAGTCCTACGGGTACTCGCAGGGCATCAGAGCCGGGGACACGATCTACATCTCGGGGCAGGTGTCCCATGACGCGGCCGGGAACTTCGTGGGCGCCGGCGACTTCGAGAAGCAGGTGCGCACGTCGTTCGACAACCTGGACAAGGTGCTCGCGCACTACCGGGTCCCGCGCAGCCAGATCATCAGCATGAAGATATTCACCAAGGACCTCCGCAAGAACTTCGACACGGCCGCCAGACTGCACAAGGAGTACGTCGGCAACCACCGCACGACCGACACCATCGTCGGTGTCTCCGACATGTCGGTTCCCGAACAGCTCGTGGAGATCGAAGCCATCGTCAAGGTCTCACCGCGCTCCTGAGCGAAGGCCGAGGACCGCCTGCGGCCGACCGGCTACCGGTGTCCTGCCGGCGGTGGCGGGTGTCGGCGGCGGCCCGCTGCGGCCGTCTCCCCGAGCGGGTACCGGCTCGGGAGACGTTGGCGCGCACTGGCCGGAACCCGTGGGCCTCAGTGGTGGACCGCTGCGCGGGTGACCGTGCTCCTGCCGTCCGCCGTCGGTATGCCGCTACGTCTGACCGGACGGGCCACGGGGCGCGCCCGTGGCCCGTCCGGCAGGACCTCGCCGCCCGCCCGGCACCGACATGGGTGGCCGGGCGGGCTGTGCGGCCCCGGTGCTTCCCGCCGCAGCCACGCGCGCCGTTTCACAGCTCTTGTCCCTTGTCGCGATCTGGTGAAGATCGTTAGCATTTCCCGCAGTCGCCCTCCGGGGGTGGGGAGGGGGCAGCCGTGTCAGAGGCACCGGCATTGGCGGGGCGGCGGGAGGAGATCGCCGCGCTCACCCGGGCGGTCGAGTCCCTCTACGCAGGCAGGGGAACGGTCCTGGAGGTCGCGGGAGACCCCGGCATCGGAAAAACCGCCCTGTTGAACCTGCTCGCCCGGCTCGCCGCCGAGCGGGGCGCCACCGTACTGCGGGCCCGGGCCCGTTCCGGTGAGGCCAAGCCGTACCAGGTATTCCGCGACGCCTGGAAACGGGCCGCACCCCCGACGGCCGGTCTCCGTCCGCCCGCCGCCGGGGCCGGGCCGCCCTGGGACACGGCATCGGATCACGAGCTGGTGCGCGCACTGCTCGACGGGTGCGCGCGCCGGGACGGCGGCCGCGGGAGCGTACTCGTCCTCGACGACCTCCACCACGCGGATCCCGCCTCGGCCCGGCTGGTGGAGGCCCTCGCCGAGGAGTGCGCCGCGCGCCCGCTGGTGCTGGCTTTCGCGCTGCGGCCCCGGCAGACCCCGCCCGCCCTGCTCGCCGCCCTCGACGCCGCCTCGCACACGGGGCACCTCCTCCGTGTGGAACCCGCTCCGCTGGACGCGACGGCCATCGCCTCCCTGGCCGACTGCGGGAGCACCGCCATCGTGGCCAGCGAGGGCAAGAAGTGGGAGGAGCAGGCCGACGACCTCCCCAAGTGCCAGCGCAACAGCGGCGACACCGTCCTCCAGGTCAACCGCACCATCACCTACACGGTGTCGGTGAAGGTCAACGCGAGCCTGACGGCCGACCTGAGCGCCGCGCTGAAGGCCGCCGTGGGCACGGAGCTCAACACCACGATGACCAAGTCCTACGGACTGACCACGAGCCTCAATCCGGGCCAGAGCATCGGCCTCTACATCGAGTACCAGACCAATGTCCACGCGATCACCACCACGAGCAGCGCCGGCCAGACCACCCAACTGGTCAACGTCACCGCGCCCACCGGCGTGGTGACGGCACGCAGTTGCTGACGGCCGCTCCCGCCACCGCGGCGGCATGACGGATCCGTCCCGTCGTACCGCCGCCGGACGCCGTGTGCGTACCCGCCGCCGCCCGCACCCGCGCCCATGACGCACTCGCCGACCTGGCGGCGGCCACCGCCGCGCACCTGGGCAACCCCGACCTCTTCCACCGGCCCCGTATCCGCACCCGGCTGCACCTGCGCCACGTGGACCCCGCCGATCCGGCGCTGCTCGCCGAGCGGATCGCCGACGCCGCCGAGGGCCGCACCACCGTCGGCCTGCTCGCCGTCGCCTCCGTGCGCGAGGAGCTGCGCGTACGGCCCGGCCGACGGCCCTGCTTCACCCCGGACGCGCTCGCGGAGCTGCACCGGATGCTCGTGGCGGCAGACCCGAGCATCCCCGGCCCGGGCGGTTTCCGGCGTGCCCCGGCGCGCGTCACCTGGCCCGACGGCCGGCGCTTCGCCATCGGCGTCGCTCCGGGCCGGGCCGGGCCCTGCACGGCCACGTCGAGCGCTGGTACCGCTGGGCCGTGGGGACGGCCTCGCCGGCGCTGGACGCGGCCGCGTTCGGGATGCTGCGGCTGTTCACCGTCCACCCGTTCCCCGACGGCAACGGTCGCACCGCCCGCCTGCTCGCGCAGTGCGATCTCGTGGGCGCCGGGCTGCTGCCCGGCCTGCTGCTCGACGTCGAGGGCTGGGTCGACGCGCACCGCGCGGAGCACGACGGGGCCGTCGTCGCCGGGGCCGAGGGAGAGTGGGAGCACTGGGGCGCCCTGTTCGCCCGGGCGGTCACCGACACGGCCCGGCACCGCACCGCGACGGTCACCGCGTACGGGAACCTCCTCGACGCGGCGCTCGGCCGGGTCTCGGGCGACCCGGCCGCGGCCGAGGTGTTGCGGCACTTCCGCTCCGGCCCTGCCGTGTCGGCCGAGTGGCTGCGCGGGCGGACCGTACACGACCCGGGGCCCGCACTGGCCCGGCTGCGGGACGCGCGGATCCTCGCCGCCCACCCCCGCCTGGGGGACGCGCTGGTCCACCCGGGGCTGCTGGGGCTGCTGGGGCTGCTGGGGCTGCTGGACGCACCGTACGAGCGGCGGGACCCTCCGGGCGAGGAGTGAGCGGCGGTCGGCCGGATCTGCCCAATCGGCCGGACCGGCCGGCCTCAGGCCGGCGTGGCGGGCCGGCGGATCGTGGCGCGCAGCTCGCGCACGGTCAGTCCGCTCTGGTGGAACGGCCCGCGGGTCAGGGGGATATCGGTCGAGCAGGGCGCGCGCCGCATCGAGCAGGACCGTCACGCATGACACCACGAGGCCTTCTGCATCGTCTCCGGTTCGGTGCGGTTCACGGTGGGGGACGAGGACCATGACGCGATCGCGGGCATGCTCGTGACGGCCCTGCTCGGGGCCCTGCACGCCTTCGCCAAAGTGACCTGCCAACCGGTCGTCATGCTCGGCACGTTCACCCCGGACCTTGGCCGGCCGCCATCACCGCCCGGCTCGCGACCACCGGATCGTCACGGTAGAGGACCTGTTCCGGCGATCGGCCGGCACGGTGCGCCCCGCTGATACGTTGACCGAGATCGTGGAAGGGGTGGGTGGCTCCGTGGACAGTGACCTGCGGCGTGCGGTCGTCGTGACGCTCGTCGAACTCGGGCGGGGCGACGACTGGCGTGACCGGGCGGATGCCGGTCACAGCCTGGCAGGGTTCGCCGAGATGAAGGAGGCCGTAGGGCCGCTACTGGGGCTTGTGCTCGATCCTGGTGACACCTTCGTAACCCGGCGGACGGCGGAGGGCCTGCTTCGGCGAAAGGACCGGGCCGGACTCGAGATCATCGCGTCCGCACTGGCAGTGGCCGATGGCCATCACGCCGATTGGATCCACACGGCGGTCCTCGATGTCTTCGGCGTCTTCTCGACCGACCTGGACGAGGCGCTACGGCTCTGCGAGGAGTTGTCGGGCGACGCCGACGAGGGTGTTGCCCGGGGGGCCCGTCGGCTGCGCGAGAGCCTGGCCGGGATCGATCCGGTCCTCCGCCCCTCGTAGTGGGGGCTCGATCACCCGTGTGCGCCGACGCCGAACCCATGAGGTGGCGCAGGGCCTGCCGGGCGGCGGAACGGTTCGTGACGGGGACGGCCCGCCGGTCGCCGCTCCCCCGCCCTCTGCACCCGGTCCGCGACGTGATCCGGCGGAGTCGTGACGACGGCGGTGGCCCCGCGCGCCCCTCGTACGGCCGGATTCGACCGTGGTCGGGAACCATTCACCAGGTCACGTGCAGGGTCTCCGGCGAACGGTGGATGAGGGTCGGACGCATCGACGGTGGCGGGCACCGTTCGTCCAGCCGCAGGCCCGGCAGCACGCGGGAGAACAGTTCCAGCGTCACGCGGAGTTGCGCGCGTGCCAGGCGGGCACCCGGGCAGGCGTGCGGGCCGTGGCCGAAGGCGAGGTGGCGCCGGTCCACGGGGCGCCGGATGTCGAACCGGTCCGCGCCCGCGTGGCGCTGCTCGTCCCGGTTGGCCGAAGCGTAGGCCACGAGCACGCCGGCTCCCGCCGGAAGCCGCGTACCGGCCAGCGTCACGGGCCGTGTCGTGACCCGTCTGAAGGCCTGGATCGCCGTGTCGAAGCGGGCGCATTCCTCCACGGCGGCCTCGGTCGACAGCGGATCCGAGCAGAGCAGCGACCACTGCTCCCGGTCGCCCAGCAGGTGCAGCAGAGCGGAGGAGATCAGCGCGCTCGTCGTCAGGAAGCCCGCGATCAGCAGGTTCTGCAGATTGGCGACCAGCTCGTGGCGCTGTTCCAGCGTCAGGTCGCCGTCCCCCGGAGCGAGGGCCGCCACCAGGTCCGAGCACAGGTCCTCGCGCGGGCGGGCGCGGCGGTCGCGCACGTATCCGTCGAGGAGGACCTGGAGTGCGACGACGTCCTCGGCGGCGGCCGCCTGTCCGGACGGGGACAGGGGGCGGAACAGCAACTCCTCCGCCCGGTAGCCCCCGTGCACGGCAGCGGGGACGTCGGCCGGATCCAGTCCGATGAGCCGTCCGATGACCAGACCGGGCAGCCGCCGGGCGTACGCCCCCACCAGCTCGGCGGAGCCGTCGGAGGCGAAGGCGTCCACCAGCTCGCGCGCCTGCTCGCGGGCGTACGGCAGTACGGCCTCGACCCGGCCCGGGGACAGCCCCTGGTTCAGCGGGGTCCGGTAGCGGCGGTGGGCCGCACCGTCCGAGGAGACCACGGTCGGCCGCGGCCCGAACCCGCGGGCGAGGACGGCGAGGGCGGCTTCCGATACGGGGACGTCCGGCAGCAGCGCGTTGGCGGAGGAGAAGTCCTCGGCACGGCGCAGCACTTCCCGTACGTCGCCGTCCCGCGCGACCAGCCAGGCCTCGGCCTCGGGTATCCAGGTCAGCCCGTCGGCGCGGCGGGCGCGTGCGTAGTGCGGATAGGGATCGCGGTAGAAGGCGTCCCGGAGCGTCCCCTGGTCCCCTGCTGACATGCAGCCTCCCCCTCGGTGCCGGCACCCGGGAGGAACGCCCCGGTGCGACGGGCATC
Organism: Streptomyces sp. AB3(2024); assembly: GCF_041862025.1. Taxonomy (NCBI): domain Bacteria; kingdom Bacillati; phylum Actinomycetota; class Actinomycetes; order Kitasatosporales; family Streptomycetaceae; genus Streptomyces; species Streptomyces sp. AB3(2024). The sequence continues at coordinate 72,746 of NZ_JBGWAB010000010.1, read as the reverse complement.
CTGCCCGACACGGGGTCGGGCCGGAAGGGGGCCACGGAACCGTCCTCGGCCCACGGCTCCGGTGCGCGAGAGGACGCGAGAGGGCGAGGACATTGATCCGCAAGGGCTTCGCGGCTCTCGGAGTGGACCGGGGTGCCGGCCGGTGCCGACACACCCTCCCGGTTGCGGTGGATCGCCGGCGCGGTGGACGAGGATCGCACTGCGGTCGTCGTCCGCGTCCAGGAGAAGGCGGTCGTCCGTGACGATCGCGCCGGGTATCGGCAGACCGCGGCCGCGTGGGCGCGGGGTCCGCCCCCGGCGTCGGTCCGAACAAGCCCGCAGCCCCTCCCGCCTTGTCGGAGTCACCATGGCCCCACCCCCGGACCCGCCTCACCCACGCCGCTCCCGTGCGTCGATCCTGCCGGTCCTGCTTCCGATCGCGGTGCTGATCGTGGTGGCGGTGGCCGTGGGGTCGTGGCTGCAGTTCAGCGAGCGGCAGGCGGTCGACACGGTCCACACGATCGGATCCGGGGCAACCGACCGGGTCGACGTGGAGGCCACCGTCCAACGCGTCGATGCCACTGCCAGAGAGCTGGTACTGCGGGTCCGGGTCAGCCCGCGCGGGGCCCTCGGCGAGGAGGAGGGGTCCGCCCCGGTGGCCGATCTCAACCTTCAGACCTCCGCGGCAACCCTCGGCGACCTGGCGTTCAGGGCGCACGAGCGGCTCACGACCAGGGACGTGCAGGTCGCGATCACGGGTGGATCGATCAGTGACTACCCGTTCGACACCTACGACACCGACGTCGAGTTCTGGGCGCAGCTGGGCGGCAGGCAGGTGCCGGTGCGGATGTTGTTCTCCAACAACGACACGCTCTTCTCGGCCTCCGCGACACCTACGCTCTCCCGCCAGGAAGCCGCCATGGGACTGGTGTTGACCCGATCGGGCAGCCTGCTCGTCTTCGCGGTCTTCATGATGGGCGTCATGTGGGCGCTGGCCGCGTCCGTACTCATCGGCGCCTGGTACCTGACCACCCGCGGCGAGGGCCTGGTCTGGCCCGCCCTCGCCTGGATGGCCGCCACGCTGTTCGCTCTCGCGGCGTTCCGCAACACCGCTCCCGGCACGCCTCCGATCGGCTGCGTGGTGGACTGGTTCGCCTTCCTGTGGGCCGAGACCGTCATCGCCCTCTCCCTGATCGCCGTGGTCATCACCGGCGTCCGCACCGCCCTCCGCCAGGACGGCGGCCTCGGCACTTAGACGTCGTCTCGTTGGGTGGTGGGGCTCACCCGCCGCGCTCTGGGCCGTACACCTCGCGGGTCCGTTGGCCGGGTCCTGCGGGCAGATACTCCAGGAGGACGGGCCCGGGGTGCAGGACTGCGCTGCCCCAGCCGGCCATCTCCTCGCCGATCAGGTAGCGGTACAGCCACTCGGCGAAGGTCACGGGATGGCCGACCCAGTCACCTTCCGAGCCCTGGACCACGATCCCGTCGGGGTACCCATGGACCTCGGGTGCCAAGAAGACAGCGGCTCCCTGGTCCGTGCTCGCGAGAGGGATCAGTCCGTCAGCGTTACCGACCTGTGATGCCTGAGACGTCCGCCCGGTCTCAAGGGGGCGGCCCTCGCCGGCATCGCATCGCCCGCAAGGGCATCGAGTCCTCACAACGGCTCGGACGCCATCGGCGGGTAGCCGAAAGGACCATCTCCTGGCCGGCCGGCCTCAGAGTTGCTCGCGTTGATGCCTCACCCGGTCGGCGGTACACAGCACCCTCCGGTAGCACCGAGTGGACGGGCGTCGCCCCGGGCGGCCGCGCACGCAGGCGGGGCCGCCCGGCGAACCACGCTCTAGACGCAGTTCCACTCCTCACGGGGCAGCGAGTCCCACAGGTCGAGCCAGTCGTGGAGAAGGAAGAGCGGTCGGGTCAGGACGATGTCGCCGGCACGCTGGGACCGGATCGCCAGGCCGAGGTCGGTGAAGACCGGGTCGCCGGCGACGCTGTACCTCAGGCTGCCGGGCCGCAGTGTCGCGCGGTGGACGAGCCAGCTCTCCACCTGGGAGGGAGCGCAGCCGGTCAGTGGGATTGCGTCCAGTCTCACCTGGGGGCCGATGAGCGCGTTCACGGCCACACACCCCAGGCGGCCGTCCCGGAAGAGTGCCCTGATCCCGGTGGCGGCGAAGTCGGCGAAGTCGAGCCGGTGCTCTTCGCCGTGATGGGAGTAGGAGGTGATGGTCGGGCGTTCGCCGAGGGCGCTGGTGATCTGCTCCAAGGTCATCCCGAAGTGCAGTGGGCCGACGCCTGTGTACGGCGTGAACGTCCACTCGGCGCGCTCCTCGCCCCTGGCGATCCGCCATGGGTCCGGGGATCCCGCCTCGCTTCCCGGGGCGGCCACAGGCGGTTCGGGAGCCGGCTTGTGCGGGGTCGCCTGCGCTGGTGCGGCCCGGCTCTCGCGCCGGCGGCCGGGTCGTTCCAGAGCCGCGGTGTCCTCGGGTTGCTCCTCCAGCCAGCGGATCGTCTGCTCCTGGCCTTTCGCGAACGGGTCGTCCGCCAGAGCGCGTGCCCGGTTCAGAGCCGCGCGACGCTCCTTCTCCGCGGCGACGAGACCGGTGATGTCCTCGCCCCAAGCCGCCAGCCGTTCCCGGGCGATCCACCGGTAGTACGAGTCCGCGCTCACGGCCAGGACCGCGCGGACGGCGGGCGCGTATCGGGGTGCGGACGAGGCAAGGGCGGGGTCGGCCAGCAGCAGGGCGGTGGCCGCGAGTGCCGCCTCCCTCACCTGCCGATCGTCGTCCTCGCAGAAATCCGCAATGCGGGCCTGGAGCAACGGCCGTGCCGCGCGGGCGGCGGCCAGATTCTGCGCCGCGCCGACACCCTCTTCGGCGTCCAGGCGGGCGATGTCGGCGAACGAAGCCAGCCAGTTCAGCAGCTCGGCGCGCAGCGGCCGTCGGCCGGCCCTGCGCTCCCACCGGTCTTCGGTGAGGGTGCGCGGGTCGTCGAGAAGAAGGGCGAGGACCAAGGCTGCCGGGGTGGTCGCCGGGAACACGCGTTCCTGATTGAGGAGCAGCCGGTACAGGTCCCCCACCGCCCGCACCCGGCAGGCAGGGTCGACGGCGAGCACACCGATGAGGATGTCCGGCGTGTCGGGCACATTGTGTCGGCCCGTGCAGGCGTGCGGCAGCCCCGCCCAGGCGGTGTCGGCGAGCTCTGCCTGCGCTGGGGGCGGCAGAGAGCCGACGGGAGCATCAGGAAGGTCTGCGGTTGTCTCGTTGATCACGGCCGCAGTGTTCCAGCCGACTCTGACATCAGCGGCGCCGATACCTGCCGCAGGTCACTCAGGAGGCCGCGTTTGCCGGCGGTGTCCGCGCTGCTGGGGGGCCGGGAGCTGGTGGAGGTTGCCGCCCTGTTCAAGGTGTCGGTGAAAGCCGTGGACAACTGGTGGGCGAAGCGGCGGGCCGGAGGCCGGGACGCACTGCTGTCCCGGCCGCGAGGCCGTCGCGTGGGAGAGCACCAGGTTCTGTCGGAGGCCGAGCAGGCCGCCGTTCGGCGTGCTGTTCTTGATCAAATCTCCTCCGACCTGGGACTTTCGGTCGCTGACCAGGTCCGGATCCGCCGCACCGGGAACCGGTTCTCCGTGAACGCGATGTCCGCGATCAGCACCCGCATTTGCCGGGCTTTTCTCCGCACCCGACCGTGAAGGATGCAACCAATCCGAAAAGCACCGCCGCTCGAATCTTCATGCATTCCCTCCCTCTTCAGCCGTAAGGGCGGCTCGTCAAGGGCCGGAATAGCGTCTCACTGGTGGACACAGAACGGACCAGTGGGTATTTTGGCCGCAAAATCGGTATTCGGGACGGAAGAATGCCGAAATAAGCCCACTTGAAATACTATGGTATCCACTGGGCCGATTGGCTCCTGGGTTTCCGGTACAGTCATGTGTGTATGACCTGGTGGTGTGGTGTGTAGCATCCCGAAACCCGGCCACTCCCGCCTGGCGGGCTGTTTTTCAGCGGAGTTCAGAATGCAGGCGACCAACAGAATCGCTCTTCGGCCGCACCAGGAAGAGGCCGTGGAGGCAATCGTCCATGGGCTGGACATTCCGCCTGGGAGACGTATCCCCGAGGCAGGGCTGCGGGCGACGGTGGTGGCCGCGTGCGGGACCGGGAAGACCTTCATGGCGGCTGCGGCCGCGCTCCGGCTCGTGCGGGGTGGGCGGGTCCTGGTGCTGCTGCCGACCCTGGACCTGCTCACCCAGACCGCACGGGAATGGCGTGCGGCCGGCCACGCGGGCCCCGCGGTCGCCGTGTGCTCGCTGGAGGGCAACGCCCAGCTCCACGGCCTGAACGTGCGCACCACGACATCGGCGCCGCAACTGGGACTGTGGCACGGGCGGGGGCCGGTCACCGTCTATGCCACCTACGCCTCCCTCGGTGTGATCGCCGAAGCGCACCGGGGCGGGTACGGGCTGCCGATGGAGGCTTTCGACCTCGTGGTCGTGGACGAGGCACACCGGACTTCGGGGTCGGCGGGGAAGGCCTGGGCGGACGTGCACCGCCAGGAGGTGATCCCGGCCCGGCGCCGGCTGTACATGACCGCCACGCCCAGGATCTGGGCGGAGGGGACACCGCGGTCGCGGGAGGAGAAGAGAGCGGCTGAGGTGGCGGCGCTGCGGCGGGAGGCCGAGGCCGAGGCCGAGGGGCGGACGTACCAGCCGCTGCGTGAGGCGCTGCCGGCGGAGCTGGCGTGCTCGATGGACGACCCGCGGGTGTTCGGGCCGGTCGTCTATGAGCTGTCGCTCGCGGACGCGATCACGCGCGGGCTTTTGGCCCGCTATCAGGTGGTCGTGGTCGAGCTGAGCGACCCCGTCGTGACGCCGGATCGGCTCTACGGCGACGAGCGGTGGGAGGAGCGGCTGCGGGGCGAGCGGCTCGCCGCCATGCAAACCGCCCTCCTGGAGGCCATGGCCACCCATGAGCTGAAGACCACGATCACCTTCCACCACCGCACCATCGAGGCGCAGGCCTTCGCCGAGGGCCTGGAGCGGGTGGCTGGCCGGCTGCACGCCGTCGACCCGGCCCGGCACCCGGCGAAGGTGTGGACGGGGTGGCTGCGCGGGGAGCACGAGGCCGAACACCGGGCCGCCGTCCTAGCCGACTTCGGCCGCCGGGCCGGCCGCGCCGTGCTCGCGAACTGCCGCGTTCTGGGCGAAGGCGTCGACATCCGGGCGGTGGACAGCGTGGCGCTGATCGACCCCAAGGGATCCGCCGTCGACATCGTCCAGGCCATCGGCCGGGCCCTCCGGCAGAAGCCCGGGGAAGGCAAGATGGCCACCCTGGTCGTGCCCGTGTTCCTGGCCGCCGACGAGGATCCCGGGGACATCATCTCCTCTGGATCTTATGGGCCGCTGATTCGGGTTCTGAACGGTCTCCGGGCTCATGATGAACGCGCCGTGGAAATGCTCGCCTTTCCACAGGAGGCGCAGAAGCGCATCGTGCAGCCGTCCCGACTGATCGGCTCCGCGCCCGACGACGGCAAGGAGGAGGCCCGGCTGCTCCTGCGGTTCGCCGCCCCGCGCGACCCGGCGCTGATCGCGAAGTGGATCAGCTACCAGGTCTTCAACACCGAACGCCAGGACTGGCGCCGCGGCGCCGAAGCCGCGTTGCGGTTCCGGCAGCGGGAGCAACACCTGGAGGTGCCGTACGACCATGTGGAAGGCGCCTACCCACTCGGACGCTGGCTCTCCGACCAGCGCCGGGCCTTCCGCGTCGGGCGGATGAACGGGGAGCGGGCCGCCGAGCTGGAAGGCCTGGGGATCGTGTGGGACACCGCCGACGTCGGCTTCGAGACGAATCTCGGCGCTGCCCACGCCTACTACGAACTGCACGGCACGCTCGCCGCCCCACGGCACGCCACCATGCTCGACCGGGCCGTCGGACAATGGCTGACCAACGTCAGAAGGCCCGGCGGACTCGGCAAGGACCCGGCACGGGCAGAGCGGCGGGCGGCGGCGCTGGCAGCGATCGACCCCGGCTGGAACCCGGGCGAACGCGGCTGGACCGTCGACTGGCAACGCCACTACACGTACCTGAAACAGCTCCTGGACGACGGCGCGCTGCTCTCGGCGATCGTCCCGGGAGTGACCCGGCACGGCGAGGACATCGGGCGGTGGCTCACCACCCAGCAACACGACTGGAGCCGGTTGAACGAGGAGCAGCAGACGCGGCTCGGCGAACTCGGCGTGAAGGAGACCGTACCGGCTCGCAAGACCGGGGCGAAAACGGCTCCGGGCAGGCCGGGCAGGGGCGGCGGCGCCTTCCGGAAAGGCCTCGAAGCCCTCAGGTGGTACATCGAGCGGGAGGGCCGGATGCCGGGGCGGGCCGTCGTCCAGGTCCTGGCCGACGGGGCCGAGCACCGCACCGGGATCTGGTACGCCAACCAGAAACAACGTCGCGACCGGCTGTCCCCGGAACAGCTGCGCGCACTCGCCGACCTCGGCGTGCCATGGGCGACGCTCGCGGCCCCGCCATCGGACCGCCCCACACCCGGTCTCGGATGAATCCGGTACACAGCAATCGACCCAAAAGGGACATAGCTCTGGCATGGCTTCGTTCGTGCCCGCCAAGCCACCTAGCCTGACCAGCGAGGACCTGTAAGAACCGAGAGGCAAAAGATGATCTACACACTCAACGGAGACAACGTCGAGATCACCGACGCACTGCGCGGTGTCGTCGGCGAGAAGCTCGCCCGGCTCAACACGTTCGGCACCGAAACCACCAGCGCTCACGTGAACCTGAAGATCAACGGCTCGGAGCAGACCGCCTCGGGCACCCTCCAGGTGGACGGCCAGGACCTCACCACCATCACCGCAGCGGCCTCCGACATGCACGCGGCCGTCGACACGCTCGTCGACAAGCTCTCCGCCCAGCTCAGGAGGCACACGCAGAGGCAGCACGGACGCCCCAAGTAGTCAACACCACCTGCGCGTGTTCCGGTCCGGAACCATGACGGGTGAGCGGGCGGCGGGACTTGCTACAGGAGCACGGCGATGACGGCATCTCCACCGACCTGGGCGGCATTCGCCTCGCCTGCGCCGTCATCGACGAATGCGCCGACACCTGACCCCCATCGGCTGCGGGTGGCGTACTCGTCGACGCCGACCACCCTCGGCGCGGGGATCTCAGGTTCGGGAAGATCCTCCACCGGCCGGAGCACCGTGCCACGGCTGACGGACACCCCGAGAACGCGGGCGATGCGTGCCCCGGCACGGCCCGCAAGGGCCAGGCCGACTGTGGCCGGAGTGGAGCGCAACCGCTCGGTCCGCCGAACGTGAACGAAGCCGGCCGGGCACTGGTTGGCTGCCGCGCGGTCCGGGCGATCCGGTTCGCTAGACGAGACGGTCGTCGAGGGTGGCGGTGCCCGGTAGGCGGGGGGCCAGGAACGCGCACAGGGACGTGCGGAGTTCGTCCTCCCCGTCCGCCGGGTCCGTCACGGCGTGGTCGACGGCGCGCAGGTCGGTGCCCAGGACCAGTCCGCAGGCGAGTCCCAGGGCCTGGGCGGCGAGGTGAAGGTGCTGGGCGGCAGCGCCGGCTTCCGCGTGCGCGGCCCGGTAGCCGTGGGCGCCGAGCGCGTCGAGGACAGGAGCCGGGCGCCAGGTGAACGCGATGACGGCCGCGGCGTGTGCCACCGCGTAGTTGTCCAGGGCGTAGTCGTGTGGCGCGAGGCGGGATGTCGAGCCGGTCGGCAGGAGGGCGTGCTGTTCGGGGCGGTACTCGTAGCTTCCGGGCTTGATCTTTTTGATCCGCTGCGCGATCACCCGGAGCCGGACCAGAGGAAGCTCCCCCGCCGCGGCCGCGGATCGCAGGACGACCGCCAGGTCCTCGGCCGTCAGGGGGGTGCGGGGATCCAGGCGGCCGACGGCCGAGCGGCGGCGGGACAGGAGTCCGGCCAGGCCCGCACCGGGTATCACGGCCGGGGGGAGCGGAAGGAGCGGGGCCGTGGGCGGGGGCGTCGGTGGGGTGGCGGCCGGCGTCGTGGGGGGCCGGTCGCCGGTGGTGGCGTGGCGCAGGGCGTTCAGGAGGGGGAAGCTCCGGGGGCTGCGGGACTTCTCCCGGGGCCGGGGGCGGCCCGGGCCGCCGCCCGCGGGCGCGGGGGGCGGGGTGGTGCCGGGCAGGGGTGTGCGGCGTTCGTCCGGGTGCCAGGCCAGCGGCAGGACGGCGTAGGCGGATTCCTCGCCGGGGTCGAGGCCGAGGACCCGGTTGACGGCGCGCTCGTCGAAGTCCAGCACGGCCGGGGCCGGGTCGCCGGCGGCCCGCCGGAGCAGGTTCCAGGAGCCCAGGAAGGCGCCCATGTCGTGGGTGGCCACGTGGTAGGCGAAGTTCCCGTACTTGAAGGCGGTCTTCCAGGGGCGCAGCGTGCAGATCAGGTAGCCGCCCGTGGGCGGCGGGGTGTGGGCGGGGAGGGCCGCCCGGATCGCGGGGGTCGCGTCGCCCGTGGCGAGGCGCTCCAGGGTGTGGCGGCCGCTCGCGTAGTGCAGCAGGCCCGGCGCGAGGGGCAGTCCGGGGGCGGGCACCCAGTACAGCTCCCAGGGGTGGTTCGCGCCGCCCGACGGTGTGCCCCTGCCCCAGGCCGCGGTACGGAGCCGGGCGCGCCGCGCCGCGTCGCCGTTCCAGTCGATCTGCCACCGCCGGGACAGGATCCCGGCCGTGAGATGCAGGGCCCCGGCGAAGGACCGGAGGGTGAGGCCCGGGTCGCCGCGCTCCGCCGCCGTACCCGACGGCGCGTACGTGACCGCGTCCGCGAGGCTGCCGACGCCGTCGGCCGGGCACGCCGTCGGCAGGGGGAACTCCTCGGCGCCGGGGTGGGCGGTGTGGGGCGAGGGACGGTCTGACCAGTCGGGGGTGAAGTCCGCGTCGTCGAGGCCGCGGCGCGGGCGGTCCCGGACCGCTTCGATGTGGGCCAGTACGGTGGCGACCCGCGCCGGACCGGTGGGGTGCGGGCCCGGTGTGGGCAGGGTCGCGCGGGCCGTGTCGGCTTCGGCCATGGTTCCTCGGGTCCTCTCGGCCGGGGGCGGGTTCACAGGAAGGGGTGGGGGTGGCGGTGGATCTCGTCCTCGGACAGCGGTCGGGACCTCTTGCCCGCGCGCCAGGCCGCCGTCCGCAGGCGTTCGGTGTGCAGGGCGCGCTGGTAGTCCCAGCCGAAGTCGACGGGGACGAGTCCGGGCGCGATGACCGCGGCCGTCGAGACCCGGGCCGGTTCCTGTTCGGGGCAGGTCTGCTCGACCACGATGACGTCCCGGGCGACGGCGCGGACCATGTCGGCGTAGTGGAGCAGTTGGTCGCGCAGGTCGTCGTGCCGGGGCGGGGACCAGTCGGCGAACGCCTCGCGCAGCGTGCGCGTCGTCGTGCGGGGGCCGGGGAAGGGCGAGCGGTCCGCCATCTGTGGCAGGCCGTACAGGGCTCCGTGGTGGTCCAGTTCGGTCACCGCCGTGTAGTCGGCGGTCAGGGGGAGGAGTTCGGCTTCGTCGCGCACCGTGCGTTCGGCGAAGCCCGGCAGATAGCTGGCCACTTCGCGGACGGCGGCCAGGGCCGCGTCCTCCGGTTCGGGGCTCACCCCTGCCGACATGCAGAGGTTCCCCGGTCCCGGCGTGTGCAGCCGGGCCACGCAGAGGACGATCGGTATCGGCAGGTCGAGCCGCAGGTCGAAGAGGCGTACGTCGTATCCGAGGGCCCGCATGCGGTCGATCGCGGCCGCCGTCTGCGGGTCGGTGCAGCCGGCGGGGTCGATCTCGGGCAGGGTGGCGGCCGAGTACCAGGCCACCATGAAGGCGTCGCGTTCGACGAGTTCGAAGAGGCCGTGCAGGGCCGCCTCCTCCAGGCAGCCGCCGGTGGCGCAGCCGCTCGACGAGCCGAGGACGAACTGTTCGCGCAGCGGGTGCGGTCCGTAGTAGGCGAGTTGGGCCGGTACGAGGAGGGGGCCGCCGCGGGCGAAGGAGTGGCCCCACACCCAGGCAATCTCGCGGGTGGGGCTGAAGGGGACGAACGGCCGGGCGTGGTCGCGGTCGTGGAAGCCCTCCTCGTAGAGCACCGTGTCGCGGGGGTCGAGGGCGGGGCGGGTGGCCTCCGGGCCGGCCGTCGCGTCGTCCAGGTCCGCGAGGGTGGCCCGCAGGGCGGGCCGTCGGCCGTACGGGCGCTGTCCGGCGTACCGTTCGAGGCCTTCGAGGAGGCCGAGGGCGCGGCTCTCGCGGTAGCTCGCGGCGTGGCCGCCCCAGGTGATGTCGTACAGCGTGGTGCGGTCCGACCGGCGTCCGCCGAGCCGCAGTCTGCCGGTGACGGGGGCGTTGATTCCGGTGGAGAGCCGATTGGCGCGCGAGGTGCCGAGTGCGCCGCAGAGGCGGTTGGTGAGCGCGTCGACGGGCAGTGGGCTGGCGTGCCAGGGGCGCAGCCGGGTGAGGCCGGGCCGCGGCAGCGGCCGGGCGAGCGGGAAGCCCCGCGCCGCCGGCGGGCCGTCGTCGCGCGGGCGGGCGCAGTGGGGGCAGGTGGGGTCGGCCAGCAGGGTGAAACGGCTGGTGGCGCCGTTGGTGAGGTCGATCTCCAGGACGTCGCCGAGCCCTTCCGGGCGGGCCTTGTCCGGGGTGCGTGACCATGCGTCCCTCAGCCGGTGCAGGGCGGCGGCGACGGCGGGCACGTACCAGTCGGCGGGCACGGGGCTGCCCGGTCCGGCGGTGGCGTGGGCGCCCGCGAACTCCAGGGCCTGGCGTTCGCGTTCGGGGCGCAGTCTCGTCCACCTGCGGCGCAGGCACGCGCCGCAGGGGCGGGTCGTGCCGTCGGGGGCGTGCGCGGGGCCGATGAGGGCGGTGTCGCCGTAGAGGTGGACGGGGATCGTCAGGTCGCCCGGGGAAGGGTCGTGGGGCGGGGTGGTGCGGCCGGGCGGGTCGAGGGCCAGGCCCAGGGTCCGGACCGGCACGTGGGTCGTGGGGAGCGGGTCGTCGTGGCGGGCTAGGTGGGCCCGCAGTTCCCGTACGAACGCCTCGTGGCGCGCGTCGGGCGCGCTGACGACGGGGGGCGCGGCGGGCAGTGGGCGGGAGGTTGCGCGGGTGTCGGTCACTGGTTCTCCGTCAGGGCGCCGGGGGGGGGGGGGGGGGGGGGGGGGGGGGGGGGGGGGGGGGGGGGGGGGGGGGGGGGGGGGGGGGCGGGGGGGGGGCCGGGCGCGAGGCCCCCCCCCCCCACGGATCACACCGTTTCCAGGGTCACTGCCGCCGTCGTGCGACGGCCGACGCGGAGGGTCAGGCGTCCTCGCCGACCGGGGTGCCGCTGGTGGAGCAGCAGCCGACGTTGCTGCTACAGGTGGCGGCCAGCAGGGTGGGGTCGTTCTCCATGCGGACCTGCTCCATCTGGAAGTTCTCGAGGGTCAGGTCGTCGTAGCTGCTGTTCTTGCCGGGCATGTGGTTCTCCTTCGGGGATGTGCGGGTGGGGCGTCCGGGCGGCGGGACCGCCCGGCACTCCCCGGCCGGTCGGCCGGGGACGTCTGGGGGCTGCTCAGGCCGGGCGCGGGGGTGCGCCGACGAGCAGGACCCGGCCGCCGAGCACGATGGGCTCTCCGGTCGGCGTACGGGGCAGGCCCGCGGGGGCCAGCTCCAGGAGGAGCGCGTCACGGCCCGGGCCGAGGAGGCCGAGGAGGTCGGCCAGACCGGCCGGATCGCCCGGGCGGCTGCCGAGGGACGGGACCTCTGGGGCCGCCACGGAGTCCGCGGGGGATACGGAGACGGCGGGCGGGGCGGAGTCCGCGGGGGGTGCGGCACTCGCGAGGTCCAGGAGGTGCGTGAGGTCTGTGAGGCTCAGGGGGTGGCCGGGCGGTGCGGGCCAGTCGGGCGGGCAGAGAACGTGGTGGGGCCCGCCGGGTCCCTGTGCCGCGTCGGGGTGGGTCACCACACCGGCCAGCTCGCGCAGTGCCGTCGCGGCTGCCTCCCCCCGGGTCGGGCCGCCGCCCGCCACCTGGTGCGGACGTCCCCCGTCCGCGGGCTCGTGCCGGGCGAGGACGACCTGGAGGCCGTGTCCGTCGGCCGGCGGGAGGGCGGTCAGGGTGAGACGCCCGGCGCGCAGCAGGGACAGGGCCAGGGGCAGGTGCGGCGCGTCCACCTCGGCCGGGTCCACGGGGCCCGGGACGCTCCGGCCGTCCAGCCAGTCGCGCAGCCGTTCGTCCAGCAACGCGGCGGTGAGGGCGGCCCCGACGACATCGCGGACCGTGGCGCCGACGCCCACGCCCCCGTCCGTGAGGGCCCGTTCCAGGGGGACCCAGACCGGTGCGTCGTCGCGCAGCCGCAGGGCCGGGGTCCAGGCCGTGCCGGTCTGTGCACTCACCTCGGGGCTGGGCGCCGAGCGTGCGCCCTCGGCGTCCAGTTGCGCCGCCGTGGCGTGCCGGACGGGCAGGAGTGCGGGTGAGTGGGTCGCGGCGTGCCGCAGCGCGCGTTCCGCCGCGCCGGCGCGGGCCCCGTGCGAGGTGGTGACGCCGAACCCGTGGGCCGTGCCCCCCGCCGTGGCCGCCGTGCGGATGCGTGCCGACCGTACGGGGGTCTGCGGGAGGTCGTCGTCGTCGAACGCGCGCAGGATCGTGGTGGTGCGGCCGGACACCGAGCGGTAGCGGGTCAACCGGTCCTCGGGTGAGGCCGGGAGGTCGAGCAGACCCTCGCGGAACTCCTTGAGGCGGCTCCCGGTGGCACTGCCTTCCCCGGGACGCACGCCGCAGACCGGGCAGTCCGCGCGCTGGGGAACCCGTTCGCGCCAGGTCTCCAGGGTGTCCGCGTCCTGGAGGACCACCGCTCCGAGGAGGTCCGGTTCCAGGGCGCCGGAGAGGTGCTTGAAGAGTTCCGTCGCGAGTTCGCCGGCGGTGACGGCCCGCAGGAGGGGGCTGAGGGTTCCTCCTCCTGCGCCGGTCCGGTGGCGGGTGCGGTCCACCGTCATCGACCCGTCGCGCAGGACGCGGGCGGCGAGGGCCTCGTCGGCGTGCTCGGCGAGCTGGAGTCCGAGGCAGGCGGGGCAGGCGGTGGTGTCCTGCCGGCCCGCGTCCTCCCGGCCCGCGTCGTGCGCGTCGGCGTCGTGTCGGTCTGCGTCGTCCCGGTCGGTCGTGGTCAGGGGGCCCTTGACGATGAGGTCTCCGTGGACCCGGGCGGCGAGGAAGGCGGCGCCCGTGCGGCGGGCGAGGTCGGCCAGCGGGCCGAGCAGCGCACCGGGCACGCCGTCGGGGGTGGCGATGACCGCCGTCGGTCGCCAGGCCGTGAGCGCCTCCTGCCAGCCGTCCGTCCAGGTCGCCGGGAGCCGGTCCAGCACGGCGGGTACGCCGACGGGTACGGGACTGGCGGCGGACGCGGGGCCGTCGGGCGCGGTGACGGGCGGCGCGCCGCCGAGCAGCGCGAGGTGGCCGACGCCGTTGCGCGCCAGGGTCCGTACGGCGCTCCATGCTCCGCTGCCCGGACCGTTGCCGCCCAGCACGGCCACCCTGGCGTCACGGACTCGACGGAGGGCCCTGCGGGGGGTGCGGGTGTGGTGCGCGAGGTAGGCGAGCTGTTCGGCGAAACACTCCCGCTCTTCGGCGTCGAGCAGGTCCTGCGGTTCGTCGGCGAGGCTCCTGACGAACTCCTTGTCGGCGAGGTGGCGCACCAGTCCCGACAGGACTTCCGCCCGTTCCTCCGGCAGTCCGTCGCAGAGTTCCCGCAGGGTCGTCCCTGCCGCCAGGTCGCCGGCGAGCCGGCTCAGCCAGGCGTAGGCCGACGAGCCCTTGATGTAGAAGTCCCCCGCACCGCTCCGCAGGAATGCACCGTCCTCCGATTCCAGGAAAACAGAATCCTGTCTCAGAAATATCCGCGTATCCGGTTCCAGCTTTTCCCGGCTGTTTTCCGATGTCACGCAACCCTCCCCCACGCCCTGAATGGCCGTCACTCCGAGGAGGCTAACAAGTTACTTGCGAGTCCATTCCAGGGATGATCATCAGAGAGCGGGCTGAATTTCCGTGGCAAAAACTAGAGGTTCACACATGCCCGGATCCGCGCCGGAACGGGATATCCAAGACGTGGGTGCGAGCGCGGTTCCACAGGTTCCAAAGGACTTGGAGCGCGTACTTCCAAATTGCGTTAGCGGATAGCATCCGGCTTATGCTGCGGATATTAGCGCAGCATGAGCCGGGCGTTAGCGAGCGATAGCGGTACGCCCGGCACACGGCCGCCGCCGGCCGGGACGGCCGCGGCGCGCGAACGGATCGACGGAGGGGTTGTCCGCATGGAGTTCCGGGTTCTCGGGGAGGTCGCCGTGACGACGGAGGACGGGGAGGACCTCCCGCTCGGCCCCGCCAAACGGCGCAGCGTGCTGGCCGTGCTCCTGGTGCACGCCAACACCACCGTCACGGTCGACCGGCTCGCCCGGGCCCTGTGGGACGACGAGTCCCCGCGGCACGCCCGTACGGTGCTGCACGGGCACATCTCCCAATTGCGCGGGCTGTTCGCCACGCACCGGGCGCAGGCGTACGGCGTCGAACTCGCCACCCGGGGCACGGCGTACGTGCTGCGCGTGCCCCCGGAGCGGCTCGACGCCCACCGCTTCGACGAGCTGCTCCAGCTCGCCCGGACCCGGACGGAACCCGGGGAGACGGCGGCCCTGCTGCAGGACGCGCTCGCACTGTGGCGCGGGACCGCTCTGCAGGGGACGGTGGCGACACGCGCTCTGGGCAGTGCCGCGCACACCCTGGAGGAACTGCGACTGACCGCCGTACAGGAGCTAGCGGAGGCCCATGCGCGGCTCGGCGACCACGCCTCCGCCGTGTCCGTGCTCCGGGCCGCGGCCGCGGCGCACCCGCTGTGCGAGCGGCTGGCCGCGGCCCTGATGGGCGCCCTGGCCCGGGCCGGCCGGGCGCCGGAGGCGCGCGAGCTGTTCCTCCGTACCCGCGTGCTGCTCGCGCAAGGGTCCGGAGCCGAGCCCGGCCCGGCCCTCACCCACGCGTACGCGGCCCTGCCGGGCGGCGGGGCGGACGCCGTCCGCGCCACGCCGGACGGGGGGCACCCGCACGGCCCCGGCGCCGCCGCCACGGGAGGGCTTCACGGCAGCGGCGTCGTGGACACGGGGGAGGCCGCCTGCACGACGACCGCCGGGGGCGCGGCCCACGCCCGGCTCCCCGGCGCCGTGCTCACGCGCCCGACGCCGCCCGACGCGGTCACGGACCCCGTCGCCGTCGCGGACCTGCTCCCGCGCCGGACCCGGGGATTCACCGGGCGCGCGGGCGCGCTGGCGGCGCTGGACCGGGCCACGGCCGGCCTCCCCGGCCCGCTCGCGATGATCACCGGCGGCGCCGGGATGGGAAAGACAGCTCTGGCGGTGCACTGGGCGCACCGGCGCCAGGACGACTTCCCCGACGGGCGGCTCTTCGTGGACCTGCGCGGCTACAGCCCCGTTCCGGCCCGCGACACCACCTCCGTCCTGCGCGAGTTCCTGCTCGCCCTCGGTGTCCCGGCCGACGGCATACCGGAGACCCCGGACGGCATGGCGGCCCGCTACCGTGCGCTGACGGCCGGGCGCCGTCTGCTGGTCGTCCTGGACAACGCGCGCGGTTCCCGGCAGGTCCGCCCCCTCCTGCCGGGTGGTGAGCACTGCGTCACGCTCGTCACCAGCCGCGACCGGCTCGACGGCCTGGTCGCCTCGGACGCGGCCCGCCCGCTGCCGCTGGCCGCGCTGCCCGCCGACGAGTCACTGGCCCTGCTCGCGGCGGTCCTGGGCGAGGAACCCGTCCGGGCCGAGCCCGAGTCGGCGGCTCGTCTCGTGCGGCTGTGCGAGGGCCTGCCCCTGGCCCTGCGGGTCGCCGCGGCCCGCATCGCCACCCGCCCGCACACCGGTCTGGGCCGCCTCGCCGACGAACTGGCGGACGAGCAGCGGCGACTGGAGCTGCTCGATCTGGAGGACACGGGGGTCGCGGCGGCCCTCGGGCTGACGGTCCACCACCTGCCCGATCCGGCCCGTCGCATGTTCCGGTCCCTCGGCGTGCACACCGGGGCCACCCTCGACACGGGGACGGCCGCCGCCCTCGCCGGGTGCTCGCCCCGGCAGGCGGCCTCGGCTCTGGACCGGCTGGCCGCCGCCCACCTGCTCGCCCCCACCGGACCCGAGTCGTACGCGGTGCACGACCTCGTACGGCTCTTCGCGCGCACCGACGCCCCGGTCGGCGATCCGCGCGCAACGGCCCGGCTCCTGGACCACTGGCTGCACACCCTGCTCGCCGCGGCGGCGGCGGCCGAACCCGGCAGCGAGCCCTGCTGCACGCTGCCGGCCGGGACGGGCCGCCCCGCGGGCGTACGCCGCTTCGGGGACCGCGCGGACGCGCTGGCCTGGTACGCGGCCGAACGCGACACCCTGCGCGGGGCCGTCGCCACGGCGGTCGACGCGGGGCTGCACTGCCACGCCTGGCGGCTGGTCCTCCTTCAATGGCCGCTCATCCTGTGGCAGTCCCGGGACGGCTGGACGCCCCTGCTCGAACTGGGTCCCCGCTCGGCGGAGGAGGCCGGCGAGCCCGGCGCCCAGTCCCGTGCCCGGGCGCTGCTCGGGTGGGTCCTGATCGAGGAGGGCAGGCCCGACGAGGCGCTGACCCACCTCGAACGCGCCCCGGCACTCGCCGCCCTGGCGGGGGACACGGCCGGGGAGGCCGTCGCCCGGATCAACCTGGCCGCCGCCCTGGGCGGGCACGGCCGGCACGAGCAGGCCCGGGAGCAGCTCGCGCGGGCCCTCGTACTCGCGGAACGCGGTGCCCCCGCCGAGACGGTCACCCTGGCCCACCTGCACCTCGCCCGGCACTTCGTGAGCACCGGGGCCTACCCGGAGGCCGCCGAGCACGCCTCCTGCGGCCTGGCCCTGGCCGCGCCGCCCGTCTCGGCGCCCCGGCGCGTGGTACTGCGGACGCTGAGCGGGGAGGCGCTGGCCGGCATGGGCCGCACCGAGGACGCCGTACGGCAGTTGAACGACGCGGTGCGGGAGGCCGCGGCACACGCCTACGCCGAGGGGGAGTCGGCGGCCCGCGCGGCGCTGACGGCCCTGGGCGCCGGCGGGGGGCCGGTACGCCGCTGACGGAGGCCCGGCCGGGGTGTGTTCAGGCCCCCGGCCCGGCTGCCGGGGGTTCGGGCGCGCGCAGGGGTGGGGTCCGGTCCAGGGCCGCCAGCGCCACGGCGATCGCCGCGTCCAGTTGCGGATCGGCACCGGCCGCCCGGTCGTGCGGGGCGACGGCCACCGCGATGTCCGGTTCGACTCCCCGGTTCTCCAGCTCCCATCCGCCGTGGGCGAACCAGAAGGCACCCCGGGGATGGACCAGGCGCGTGCCGTCGACCAGCCCGTGGGCCACCTCCATGCCCCGGACGCCGCCCCAGGTCCGCGTACCCACCACGGGCCCCAGGCCCCCCGCGCGCACCGCCGCGATCGCGTTGTCGCCGTCGGAGCCGGACAGTTCGTCGGCGAGGAAGACCAGGGGGCCGCGGGCGGCCAGGGGCGGGTAGGACTCCGGTGTGCTGCCGCGCCGCAGCTGCCATCCGACCGGGCGGCGCGCGAGGCGTTCGAGGACCATCGCCAAAAGGTGGCCGCCGCTGTTGCCCCGGAAGTCGACGAGCAGCCCGTCCGCGCCCGCCTCGGCCCGCAGGTCGCGGTGCAGCTGGGCCCAGCCGGTCGCCATCATGTCGGGTACGTGCACGTACCCGAGCCGGCCCCCGCCGCCTTCCCGTACGCGCGCCCGTCGGGTACGGACCAGGTCGTGGTAGCGCAGGACGGTTTCGCAGGCCAGTGGTACGACGACGATCCGGCGGTCGGGGCCTCCTGAAGCCGGTCGTACCGTCAGTTCGACCGGGCGGTCGGCGCTCCCCCACAGCAAGGGCGCGGGTCCGGTGGCCGGGTCCACGGGACGGCCGTCCACGGCCAGCAGCGCGTCTCCGGCGCGCACCCCCGTCCCCGGGGCGGCCAGGGGTGACCGGGCCGCCGGGGCCGAGCTCTCGCCCGGCACGATCCGCGCGATCCGCCACGTCCCACCGGGATCGCGCGCGAGGTCGGCGCCGAGCAGTCCGGGCCGGGCGGCCGCGGCCGCGTCGGTGCGCGGCCAGACGTAGGCGTGCGAGCAGCCCAGGTCCCCGTGCGTCTCCCAGAGCAGGTCCGCGAACTCGGCTGCGTCGCCGAGGCGTTCGAGCAGCGGCCGGTAGCGGGCCCAGGGCCCGCCGTCGTCGAGTTCCGGGAGGTCGGCGCGCCAGACGTTGTCCCGCATCAGCCGCTCGTCCTCGGCGAAGGCCTGGGCCCACTCGGCCGCCGGGTCGACGGTGACCGTCACCCGCCCGAGCCGCACGGGCCGCTCCCCCGCTGCGGTGGCCGTTTCGGGGCCGAGGGGGCGGACGAGCAGGTCGGAGCCGTCCCGCACCAGTACGTGGCCGCCCGCGCCGGTCACCTCGTACGCGTCGACGCCTTCGCGGACCGTGGTGAGGGTGCGGGTGCCCAGGTCCCAGCGTTCGAGGCGGGGGCGCGGAGGCGGCGCCCCCGTACCCGTCCAGCGGTCGCCGAGGGTGCCGACGGCCGGTGTGCGGATCCACAGGAGGGCTCCGCGCGCGGCGGTCAGCCGGCCGTACTCGGCGGCCCGCACCGGGAAGGCGACGATCCGGTCCCCCAGGCCCACGGGATCGACCACGGTCGGGGCGGCGGCCTCCGGTACGGGGAGCGGGAGGGGCTCCAGGAGAGGGGAGGGGGTGTCGCCGAGGGTCAGCAGGTGGGGGCGCTTGGCGGCGAGGAACGCCAGGTCCAGGACGTGCGTCTCGTACTCCGGGTCGAACACCCGGTCCGACACGAACGCGAGGTGGGCGCCGTCGGGGGTGAAGGCGGGCGACTCGTCCCGGAACCGCCCGTCGGTGGCCTCCACGACGGGGCCGCCCCCGGCCGGGGCGAGCCGGATCTGCCGCAGGCCCTCGGGGCCGGGGTGGGACCAGGCGAGCCACTTCCCGTCGGGGGAGAAGGCCAGGCCGGAGACCTCCTCGTGCGCGCTGCGGTCGAGTTCGGCGACCGCGCCCGTGTCGGCGTCCACGACGAGGACGCGGCCGTCGTGGGCGGCGACGGCCAGGGACCTGCCCCGCTCGCAGGCACGCCATTCCATGACCCGGCCCAGGCGTCCGGCCGCGAGGACGCGGGGCGGTGAGGGGCGGGCGGCGGCGTGGTGTGGGTCCAGGGCCGGGTCCACGGCCCGGTCCACGGCCGGGTCCAGGATCTCCAGGGCGTCGGGGCCCGCGACGTCCGACACCCAGGCGACCCGCCCCGTCGCCCCGAGGGGCCTCGGCATCCGGCACCGTACGCCGGGGCGGTGCGACAGCAGGAGGGGCGGGACTCCCTTGGCTTCGCCGTCGCCGTCGCAATCACCGTCCGCGTGGTGGCCGCCGTCCGCGTCGTGGCCGTCGGCGTCGGCGGCGGCGGGCAGGATGTGGACCGTGCCGCGCACCTCCAGCAGGCAGCCCGGGTCGCCGCGCACCCCCGCGAAGTCGCCCGACCACTCCGTGCCCGACACCCGGTACGGGACCCGCCCCGGGCGGGCCCCGGTCAGGCGTATGTCGACCCTGACCGGCTCGGTGCCGTACGAGGTGTCCGCCAGCAGCCACAGGTCACCGCCGCTCTGGTACACGACCCGTGTCCCGTCGGTGGCGGCATTGCGCGCGGCGAAGCCCGGGTGCACACCGTCGGGGGTGTGCAGGCGCGGTTCGGAGCCGTCCTGCGGGCTCGACCACAGCCGGGCACGGCCTCCTCCGGCATCGCTCAGCCAGCCGATGCGGTGCTCCGTGCCGGACGGCGCGGCGAACCACATCGGGCATTCGAGGTCGGCTTCGCGGTCGCCGTGTCCCGCGGGCACGACGGGCTCGAACCGGAGGTCCGCACCCGCCTCGGTGTCGCGCGGGCCCGCTCCGGGGCGTGCCAGCCACAACCGGCCCACGGCACCGCCGCGGTAGCGCTTCCAGTGGGCGGTCTGCGGGAACATCGTGACGCTGCGCAGCAGTACGTGCCCTTCCGGCCCGACGGCCAGGTCACCGACCGGCCCGTACGGCAGGCGCCGCGGGGGGCCGCCGTCCGGGGCGACGGCCCAGGCCCAGGTGGCGAGCGGAGAGTGGGTGTGCTGGGCGGTGAGGACCAGCACCTCGCCGCGCGGGGTCCAGCCGGCGACCCGGGTGCGGGCGTGGCCGAAGTGGGTGAGCCTGCGCGGGGGGCCGCCGTCGAGGGGGGCGACGTAGGCCTCCGGTACGCCGTCGCGGTGCGAGGTCCAGGCCAGGAAGGTGCCGTCCGGTGAGACTCTGGGGTGGGCTGCGCGGGCCCGGTCGGACGTGAGCGGCCGGGCGGGGCCGCCGGAGACGGGAACGCCCCACACCTCGCCGTCGGCGGTGAAGACCAGCAGGTCTCCGTGGAGGTGGGGGTGGGCGGCGTAGGGCCGGGCGGACGGTACGGAAGACACGGGAGCTCCTGGGAGGTGCGGGGCGGGCCGTTCGGCAGGCGCCGCGGGCCCGTGGAAGCGGTCCGGACTCCCGCCCGTCGTTCCCCGGTCTCCGTGCCCCGCCCTCCGGTTTTTGCCCGGGCATACTCGGACGTGGTTCCGGGATTCCCCGAGCGGGCGTGGACCGTGTGCGCTCCCCCGCGCTTTCGGCCTGTCGGAACGACCGGATACCCGAAGGCCGGAACGTCAACGCCAGGAAACTATCAGCGTGCGGACGGATCGGATTCTTTGAAATCACCCAAGGTGTGGGCGGGATACCGCGCGAAAATGAGATGATCACACACAATCGGCTGCGCAGCTTGCCTTTCGGCCATGGGAGTGACAGGCCCTATGCGTGGTTCTTCCGTGCTGCCAGAGCAGGCCTCTTTCAAAAGCGTGAGC
Source organism: Streptomyces sp. AB3(2024) (assembly GCF_041862025.1). Lineage (NCBI taxonomy): Bacteria > Bacillati > Actinomycetota > Actinomycetes > Kitasatosporales > Streptomycetaceae > Streptomyces > Streptomyces sp. AB3(2024). The sequence continues at coordinate 51,878 of NZ_JBGWAB010000010.1, read as the reverse complement.
GTTGCGGCCGGCGACGGGTGTGTCGTCAGGCGACGAGTGCGTAGATGCCGCTGGCGGTCAGCCAGACTCCGGCCAGCAGGGAGAGGGTGACGATCAGCTGGTCCTGGTGATGATCGAGCCAGGTCCGCAGAGCGTTCAGCCGGGTCTGGGCGGCGGTCGGCGCCCAGACGGTGTACAGCTCCATGACCAGAAGACTGAGGGTGGCCAGCAGGCAGTAGCCGGTCAGGGCGAGCCAGTCGGAGAGGGAGGAGAGGTCGGCGTCGACGACCGTGGCCGCGCCGGCGCCGACCAGGGCCCACGGCTGGAGCAGCCAGGCGAGTGCGGCGGCCGTGCCGAGCGAGGCGTTGTCCACGCGGGCCGTCCAGCTCGGTGGGCGGGGCGGGCGGGGCGGCCGCCGGAGCCGGTAGCCGCCGAACAGCACCAGGCCGACGCCGATGGCCAGTTTGGCGGCGACCGCGGCTGTTGACGGGGTGCTGTGGTGGACGGGCGGCGTTCCGCCGGTCAGGAGCACGACACAGGCGACCACGGCGACCAGGTTGGCCAGCCAGGACAGCAGGAAGGCAAGGCCCTTGCGCACACCTCGGCGCGACGCGAGCAGCAGGATGAAGCCGCTGTTGTGCAGCGGTCCGAGGGTGATGGCCGTACCGATCACGACCAGGTCGACGACCATCGGCACAACCGCTCCCGGAGGTCAGGGCCGCCCGGGGTCGCCGGGCGGGCGATGCGCACGCGTGCCCGGTGGGCGGGGGTGCCGGGGCCGCTTGGTGCCCGTCTCGACTTTGCGGCTCCCGGCCCGACGGGTCAAGCCAGCCACGCCGGTGCCGCGATGGCCGCTGCCCTGCCTCGGGGAAGGGCGGGGCGTGCTCTGCCGGGCCGGGTGGGCGCCCGTGTCGCCGGTTCACGGGGTCCAGTACCGGGCCAGGGCTCCTTCCCGGTACGGGGCGGGGCTGACGCTGAGGTCCCCGGAGAAGGAGCGGTCCAGGACGAAGACCAGCAGCAGGCTGAAGCCGACGAGTCCGGCGACCGAGGCGACGAACAGGACCTGGACCCTCAGCTTGCGCAGACCGTAGAGGAACGTGAGCGGGATCAGGACCAGCGCTCCGCCGAAGGCCAGGGCCTGGAGCAGCGGGGGCAGTTCCCGGCGGGCCATGGTGATGCGGGCGCGGCGCTGGGAGGCGATGTCGTTGAGATGGCCGACGGCCTGCTCGTAGAAGACCTGCTGTGCCTGGCCTTGCGGTTCGTACGTCTGGAGCACCCGGAACGCGTCCTGCAGATGGGCTTCCGTGGCCCCGTAGCTGGGGTTCCCCGCGCGCATCCGGAGCCATTGGTCCTCGACGACGGCGTGGACGTAGCCGCTCATGGCCGCATCGAGACGGGCGCGCACCGCTTCCGGGAACGCGCCGGCGTCACGGGTGATGAGCGCCGCGTTGGTGGCCTCGGAGGCGACGATGGTCTGGGTGTCCTCCAGTTGCGTCCACAGGGTGACGATCACGAACGCGAGGATGATCCCGTAGATCGCACCGAACATCCCCAGCGTCACGCCGACCATGTCGTTGTGTTCTCCCTGGGCCAGCGAGGGATGCCTGCGGCGCAGGAGCACGCTGCCGGCGACGGCGAGGAGGACGGTTCCACCGACGGCGACGATGGCCAGCGTGATGGTGCTGAAGTGGTTGAGCAGCCATAGCGACATGTGCGTGGAGTGCAGGCCGGACGAACCACCCCTCGGAGCATGGCTTCAAGCACCCCCGCGGGCCCGCGCGAAGACATTCACACCACCGGGTGACGCCCGGTTCGCGCGACCGGGCGCGTGCCTGCGCCGTGCCCCTGTCTTCCCGCTCCGCATCGGCCACCGCTCGGGCGCGCTCGGTCCGGGGCGCCGGGTCCGCGATGCTGTGGGCATGCGTGCTGCCCGCCTGATCCGTATGGCCCTTCTCCTCCAGTCGAGCCCCGGCCTGACCGCCGCGTCCCTCGCCCGGGAGCTGGGCGTCTCCGAGCGTACGGTGATCCGCGACGCCCAGGCCCTGCAGGAGGCGGGCGTCCCCGTCCGGTCCGAGCGCGGTCGCACGGGCGGCTACCACCTGGCGCCGGGCCACCGGACCCGGCTGACCACGCTGCATCCCACCGAGGCGGAGACGCTCTACCTGTCCGGTCTGCCTGCGGCCCTGCGCGATCTCGGACTGTCGGGCCCCGCGGACACGGCCCGGCTGAAGCTTTCGGCCACCTTGCTCCCGTCGCTGCGGGCGGCGGCCGAGTCGTCGGTGCGCCGCTTCCACCTCGACGCCCCGGCCTGGTTCCGCGAGCCGTCGGCGCCGGAGTTGCTGCCGGATCTGGCGCGCGCCGTGTGGTCCGATCGCGCGGTCGAGCTGGCGTACGCGCGGCCCGGCCGGGACGGCGCGGCGCCCCGGAGCGTGATCCGGCTGCTGGAGCCGTACGGACTCGTCCTGAAGGCGGGGGTGTGGTACGTCGTGGGCCGTGTCCCGGGTGAGCGGCCGGGCCGGGGCGGCGCCTGGCGTACCTACCGCGTCGACCGTGTCACCGCGCTGTCCCCGGCCCCCGGGGCCGATGAACCGTTCGTCCGCGAAGCGTCGTTCGACCTGGCCGCGCACTGGCGGGACCACTCCGCCGGGTTCGCCCGCGCGCTGCTGCGCGCGACCGTCACCGTGCGTCTGACGGAGCGGGGGCTGCGCCGGCTGCCCTCCGTGGTGGATCCGGCGGGGGTGGGCGAGGCGCTGGCGTCGGCGTCCGCGCCGGACCCTTCCGGGCGCGTCACGCTCGACCTGCCGGTGGAGTCGGACGACGTCGCCTTCGCCCAGCTGACCGGCCTGGGCGCGGAGGTGGAGGTACTGGCCCCGCCGGGCCTGCGCACACGCTTCCGGGAGCACGCGCAGGCCCTCGCCGCCCTGTACGGCGCGGAGCCGGAGGATCAGCGGTAGTCGTCCGGTGAACCGTCCTTGCCGCCGAAGACGACGTCCTCGAAGTAGGCCCAGGCGTCGGGCCGGCTGCCGTCCAGGTCCCTTACGCCGTAGGCCTTGGCGAGGTCCGCGCTGGAGGCGGACCTCCCGTTCCAGCGGGCCGCCCGGGCGGGGTCGGCGGCGAGGGCGGCGACCGCGCGGGCGAGGTAGTACGGGGACTCGGCGATGGCGAAGTCCGGCACCTGCGCCACGGCGTCGCGCCAGTTCTCCTCCGTCACGCCGAAGTGGGCGAGCATCTGCTCCGAGCGCAGGAAGCCCGGTGTGACGGCCACCGCCATGCCCCCGTACTCCGCCAGCTCCTGGCCCAGTCCGAAGGCGATCCGGATGGGGGCGTTCTTCGCGAGGTCGTAGTAGATGTTCTCGCGGTAGCGGCGGTTGGAGCGTGCCGTGCCGTCGGTGACCTCCACGTGCAGCGGCGCGTCCGAGCGGATCAGGAGCGGGAGGGCGAGTGCCGCGGTGATCACGTGCGAGCGCACGCCGAGTTCCAGGATGCGCAGTCCGTCGGCGAGCGGTGTCTCCCAGCTCTTCTTGCCGAAGACGGAACCGGCTGTCAGGTGCTCGCCGCCCCACAGGTCGTTGACGAGGATGTCGAGCCTTCCCCGGTCGCGGTCGATCCGGCCGACGAGGGCCCGTACCCGATCCTCGTCCAGGTGATCGGTGGGCACTGCGATGCCGGTGCCGCCGGCCGCCGTGACGAGCTCCGCGGTCTCCTCGATGGTCTCCGTGGCCCGGCCGACCTCGCTGAGGTGCTCGCGGGTGGTGCGGCCGGTGACGTAGACCGTGGCGCCGGCGCGGCCGAGTTCGACGGCGAGGGCACGTCCGGCGCCACGGGTGGCCCCGGCGACGAGTGCGATCCGGTCGGCGAGGGGGGTCTTGTGGTCGAGGTGCCGGGTATCGAGGTGCTGGGTGTCGGTGTCCTTGTCCATGTCACCACCGTGCATGCCAAAGGTGACAGATCACGTCATCTTTTTCTCTCGGCTCAGCGTGTCTTCGGGAACGCCGCCCGCAGGGTCGCGCCGCGCATCGTGAAGGCGATGCGGATGACCGGGAGTACGCAGAGCGTCTGCACCGCCGCGTACCACCACGGGCAGACGCCCGGGATCAGGTCGACGCCGGCGATCGCGACCGGGAAGACGGCCGAGATGCCGCGCAGGCGCTCGAAGGCGCGTCGGGAGCCCCGGGAGGCGGAGACGGCCAGGCGGTCGAGCAGCACCGCGACGAGGGGGAGCAGGATCGCGCGGATCCACATGAACGGGTTCACCAGGTGGCCCGTGCTCGCCACCGCGATGACCGCGAGGAGGGCGGCGGCGGTGAGCGCGCCGTAGATCCTGACGTTGACCCGGGTCGTGCCGAACGCGGCCCGCGCTGCGGGGGTGTTGAGGAGGGCCGGGTCGGTGGTCGTGGTGTTCGCGTTGGTTTCCATGGCCACGACGCTACGGAGCAGCCGTACGGCGTGGTATCGGCCTGGACCCACAGGGGGGTGGGGCCGGCCCCACTCCCCTGCCGGGCCGGGACGTCGCGGGCTCCGGACGGTGCACAGTGGGGGTGTCGGACGAGGAGTGAGGGGGAGTCATGGGACGTGTGGGTTCATGGGTGGTGGGGGCCGGGGTGGGGTTCGGGCGGACGTGTGCCGCCGCCGCCGTCTGCATGCTCGTGCCGGTGGTGTGGGCCGCCGCCGTGGGGTTGGGGGTGTGGTGCGGGGCGGAGCACCCGTGGTCGTGGATCGGGCCCGTCGTGATCGTGTGCGCGGGCACGCTCGCCCTGGCGCGGACCGTCTGCCGGGCGGTCCGGTCCCTCGTCGCGCGGTGGACCGGCACCGACATCCCCGCCGGGTACCTGGAGGCCGGGCCGGTCATGCGGCTGTCCACCGGGTACTGGTGGAACGGCTTCAGCTACGAACGCAGCCGCCGGGACGCCGTCATGGACCAGCGGATGCGGCTGTGGTGGAGCGATCCCGCAACCTGGCGTGACCTCCGGTTCGCCGTCGTCGCCCCGCTCACCGCGGGGGTGGTGGCCGCCCTCCCGCCGGCCGCGCTCGCCGTCGCCGTCCTCGGGTTCGCCCGGCCCGGAACCGCCGCGCGTCCCGTCGGGGCGGGCGCCCTGGTCCTGGCCGTCGGCTGCGGCCCGTACGCCTGGCGGTCCCTCCACCGGGTGGCCGTCCGTTTCCTGCGGCCCTCACCCGCGATGGTGCTGGCGGAGCGGGTGGACGAACTGACCGCCCAGCGCGCCGACTCCACCGTCGCGCAGGCCGCGGAGATCCGCCGCATCGAACGGGACCTCCACGACGGTGCTCAGGCCCGCCTCGTCGCCCTCGGGCTGTCCCTGGCCACCGCCGAAGCCCTGATGGACCGGGACCCCGAGCGGGCCAAGGCGCTGATGCGGGAGGCACGGGCCGGGGCCGCCGCCTCGCTGACCGAACTACGTGAACTGATCAGGGGCATCAGCCCGCCCGTCCTGAGCGAACGGGGGCTCGTCGACGCCGTCCGCGCGCTCGCGCTGGACGTCCCCCTCGACGTGGCCGTCCGCGCAGGCGGCCCGCTGCGCCTGGACCCGCCGATCGAGTCCGCCGTCTACTTCGGCGTCGCGGAGCTCCTCACCAACGCGGTCAAGCACGCCGGAGCCGGCCGGGCGCACGTCTCCCTCGTACGGGACGACACGGGCATCGTCGTGGAGGTCGAGGACGACGGCCGGGGCGGGGCCGACGCCCGGCCCGGCGGCGGGCTCGCGGGCCTGCGCCGGCGCCTGGCCGTCTTCGACGGCACGCTCGCGATCACCAGTCCCCGGGGCGGGCCGACGCGTGTCAGGATGGCCGTACCATGCGAATAGTCGTAGCCGAAGACCTGTACCTCCTGCGCGATGGGCTGGTCCGCCTGATCGAGGCGTTCGGGCACGAGGTGGTGGCCACGGCCGCCACCGGGCCCGAGACGCTCGAAGCACTGCGGACGCACCGCCCGGACGTGTCCGTCATCGACGTCCGCATGCCTCCGACCCAGTCGGACGAGGGCCTGCGCGCGGCCCTGACCGCCCGCGCCGAGGTCCCCGGCCTGCCGGTCCTGATCCTCTCCCAGCACGTCGAGCAGCTGTACGCCCGCGAACTGCTGGCCGACGGCTCCGGCGGCGTCGGCTACCTCCTCAAGGAGAGCGTGTTCGACGCCGACCAGTTCATCGGCTCCCTGGAGCGCGTGGCGGAGGGCGGCACCGCCATGGACCCGGCCGTGATCGCGAAGCTGCTGTCCGGCAGTGCCCCCGACCGGGGGCTGGGGCGGCTCACCGAACGCGAGTACTCCGTACTGGGGCTGATGGCCGAGGGTCTGTCCAACCACGCCATCGCGCGCCGCCTCTTCCTCAGCGAGGGCGCCATCAGCAAGTACACGACCTCCCTGTTCGGCAAACTCGGCGTCACGGACGACGACGACACCAACCGCCGCGTCCGCGCGGTCCTCACCTACCTCAACAAGGCCTGAAGGGACTTGACCCCGAAGCGGGGTGGGCGGTGGCGGGATCACCGATGGGGGATCGACGCGATCGCGTTCGAGTACCGCACCGGGTCCGGGGTCATTCGGGGCGGTTGAAGCGGTGGGCGGCCCAGAGCAGGGCCATCGCGCCGACCGTCAGAAGGGCCGTCGCTTCGAGGAGGAGCGGGGGCTGGTGGCCGAACCATTCGAGGCCCGGCACGGCTGCCCGGTCGGGTACCCGCAGGGTGATGCTGCGCCGGAGCAGGTCCACTCCGTAGGCGAGCGGGTTGACGGCGGCCAGTGAGCGGGCCCAGCCCGGCAGGTTCTCCAGTGGGAAGAAGCCGCCGGAGAGGAACAGCAGCGGCATCATCACCAGGCCGAGCAGCATGTGGAACACCTCGGGGCGGCCCAGGGTCACGGCCAGGGCCAGGGAGAGGGCCGTGATGGTGAAGGAGGCGAGGACCATGCCGGCGAGGAGCAGGGCCAGGAGGAGCGGATCGTAGGGCAGGCCGACGGCTCCGGCCAGGGCGAGCAGGACGGCGCCCTGGACCGCGGCGACGGTGGTGCCCCCGGCGCAGCTGCCCAGGAGGAGGGTGGAGCGGCGTACGGGGGCCATCAGCAGTTCGCGCAGGTAGCCGCTTTGGCGGTCGGTGATCAGGCGGATGCCGACCATGATGGCCGGGGTCTGGACGGTCATCATCAGCATGCCGGGGAACAGGTAGGTCTGGTAGCCGACGCCGAGCGTGGAGTTGGGGATCAGGGCGGCCAGACCGCCTCCGAGGATGAAGAGGTAGAGAACCGGCTGGATCAGCATCAGGGCGGTGTGGGTGCGCTGGGTGGACAGGCGCAGCAGATCGCGGTGGACCAGTGCGTGGACGGCCCGCAGTTCACGGCGCAGGCGGTGCGGCGGCGCGGGGGCCGCGGCGTCGGGGCTGCCGGGGGTGTCCGGGGCTCCGGGCTTCTTGAGGGCGGGTGTGGTCACGGGCTCCCCCCGGTCGTCGCCGTGGTTCCGGTCGGCTGGGTGGTGGCGGGCGTCGGGTGGGGGCGTGCGGTGTGGATGCTGCGGCCGGTGTGGTGGAAGAAGACGTCGTCGAGCGTCGGCGGGGTCGCGGAGGCGGCCCGGACGGGGATGCCGTGGGCTTCCAGGGCCGCGCACAGGCGGGGGATCCAGGAGCTGCCGCCCGGCACGCGCAGGCTGATCCCGTCGGCGTCGAGGGTCGTGACGGTGCCCGGCGGGGCGGTCCGGCGCACGACGTGGTGCCCGGCCGGGTCGTCGCTGGTGCGCAGTACCACCCGGTCGTCGCCGATCGCGGCCTTGAGCGCGAGGGGGGTGCCCTGTGCCACCAGGCGGCCGCCGTCGATGATGGCGAGGCGATCGCAGTTCTCCGCCTCTTCCAGGTAGTGGGTGGTGACGAAGAGCGTGGTGCCCTGCCGGTCGCGCAGTGCGCGCAGGTGTTCCCAGACCTGGGCGCGGGCGTGGGGGTCGAGTCCGGTGGTCGGCTCGTCGAGGAACAGGATCCGGGGCTCGTGCAGCAGGCCGCGGGCGAGCTCCAGGCGTCGGCGCATGCCGCCGGAGAGGGTGCGTACCGGGGAGCGTCGCCGGTCGGTGAGGCCGACCGCCTCCAGTGTCTCGGTGGCGCGGCGGCGGGCGTGGCGGCGGCTCATCCCGTAGAGACGTGCGTGGATGTGCAGGTTCTGTTCCGCCGTCAGGTCGGTGTCCAGGGCGCTGTGCTGGAAGAGCATGCCGACCTGTCGCCGCACCTGGTCCGGTTGGCCGAGCACGTCGGCGCCGGCCACCGTGGCCTCTCCGGCGGTGGGGCGGGCGAGGGCGCACAGCAGGGCGATGGTGGTGGACTTCCCCGCGCCGTTGGGGCCGAGGAAGGCGAAGGTTTCGCCTTGACGGACGTCCAGGTCCAGGCCGCGAACGGCGTGGGTGGTGGTGCCGTCCGGGCCCGGGTAGCTCTTGACCAGACCGCGTGTGCTGATGGCGTTCGCCGGCTCGGGCGCGGCCCCCGTGGCGTGCGGGCTCGTGAGGGCGGCCGGCGGGAGGGTTGCCTGGGCGGGGGCGTCGCCGCCGGCGTGTGGCTGCATGGTCGGGTCCTCGTCTGCGGGTTTCGTCTGCGGACTCGGGCGTGGGGCGGTGGAGGGGCCCCGCTCCGGACGGCGGCGCCGTGGGACAGCCGCCGGCCGGAGGTTCCTGGGGCCCGTTTCGTCTTGCCCGTTCGGGTGTCGACCGGGAGGGAGCACGGGGTACTCCCTCCCGGCAGGGCCGGTGTTCAGCGCCTCGGCGACGAGACCGCCGTTTTCCTGCGTGCTGGGCGGTACCGGAGCCGAAGGGGCTTGGCGCCTGGTCAGTTACAGCTGATGCCCACACAGACGGTGTTGAGCAGCGTCAGCAGGCCGACGCACTCGCAGGTGTTGGCGAACGCCACACCGTCGGCGCCGACCGGGTCGGTCTCCGGAAGGGCGTGCAGGTGAGCCAGCAGTTCGAGGTCGCGGTTCTCCATGGCTTTCTCCTTCTCTGTGGGATGGCGGCAGGTTCCCTGCCGCTCAACCCGGCTGCTGGATCATCCAGAGCCGGGAGTCTGTGTGGCGGGTCCGCAGGAGGAACGCCAGGATTCCCGCGGATCCGTCGCTCCAGCCCGTCGAGACGTCCCCGTACTCGTTGGGGAAGACGACGTGGCCGTCGCGGTGGGCCCGTTCGGCGACGATGAGGCGGGCCAGGTCCTCGGCCGACGTGTGGTGGGCGGGATCCCCCGTGGCCGTGGCCATGTCGAGGAGGAAGTCGCCGTTGCCCGCCAGTCCGTGGCATTGGGTGAGGGGTGCGCGGGACGCCCGTTCCACGACGGCGCGTGCGGCGTGGCGGGCGAGGTCGCCGAACCGGTCGTCCCCGGTGGTCTGCCACAGCCGGACCAGGAAGGAGCCGATTCCCGCCGAACCGTGGCACCAGTAGGGGGCCGTGGGCACGTCTGCGGCCTGGGCCGGCCACTGGGCCGTCTCGCCGACCATGATGGCGGTGGCCACCAGCTCCTCCCCCGCCGCCATGGCCAGGTCGAGGTGTTCCCGGCGGTTCGTGACGGCCGCGGCGGCGAGTAGGAAACATCCGATGCCGGACGTTCCGTGGGCGAAGCCGAGGTAGCGTTTGCCGGCTTCCTTGGAGACGGCTTCCGCGGGGATCGGCCAGCTCACGCCGGACGGCTCGGGCCGTGCGGCGGCGGCCAGCCGGTCGGCCGCGTCGGCGACGAGTGCGGCGAGGCGCGGGTCGCCGGTGCGGTGCCACAGGTGGGCGGCGGCGAGTCCGCTGCCCGCGGAGCCGTGGGTGACGTCGTGACTGGGCGTCGGCTCCTGCGGAGCCAGGGCCAGGGCCAGGGCGTGGTCCATGAGGGCGCGGTCGTCGACGGCGCGTCCGGCGTCGTACAGGGCCCAGGCGGTCCCCCGGCCGCCGAAGTGCAGGCCGGGGCGCGTGGAGCGGGTTTCGGTCCGGGCGGCGATCCAGTGGCCCGCGGTGGCTATCCGTTCCGGCAGGCGCGGATCTCCGGTGAGCTCGAAGTACCGGGTCAGGACCGCCAGGACACCGGCCGCGCCCTGCTGCACGGTACAGGGGTCGGTCTCCCCCGCCATGGTGGAAACGGGCCACAGCCGCCGCTCGTCCCGGGGGGTCATCGAATCGAGGAGGTGGTCCACGATCCCGGCGATCGAGGCCGCCGTCGCGTCGCGCCCGGGGTCCTTGTCCGTCGGCCCGGCGGCGGGGTGCCCGGGGAGCGGCCTCCCGGTGCGGCGCAGGGCCGTACGCGCTCTGGCCGGGTCCCAGCGCTCGGCCGGATCGTCCTTCATCAGCCCGACGATCATCTCGGGCAAGCCGTCCGGCAGGCGGAGCGTACGTCCGCAGACGACCAGCCACTCGGCGAGCCGCTGCTCCGCGGATCTGGTGGCGGGCTCCTCTGGCAGCAGGTTGGGTACCTTCCCGGCGAGGACGAAGCACACGGTGGCGCCGAGGCTGTAGTAGTCGGCGGTCGGGGAGACGGGTGCGTCCGCCAGCCGCTCGGGGGCGCTGAAGCCGGGGGTTCCCACCGTCGTCGGGAGGGCGTCGTCGTCCTTCAGGACGGCGAGTTCGAGGTCGATGAGGCGCAGTTCACCGTCCGGCCGGACCATGATGTTGCCGGGTGTGAAGTCCCGCAGGACGCACCCGCACGCGTGCGCCGCGGCGAGGAGGTCCACCAGGCGCCCGGCCTGGGCCAGGGCGTCGGTGCGGTAGCGCTCGCTGCCGACGTCGCGGAAGTGCTCGGCGACCCAGTTCCGCAAGGGGACGCCCGGTATCTCCTCCTGCGCGAGGAACAGGTGTCCGCCGTGCTCGAACATCGCGAGGGGCTCCGGTGCCAGGCCGCTGCCGGTGAGGCTCTCCAGTGTCCGGGCCTCGGCGCGCAGCCAGTCGCGTACGTCGCGGCCGGACGCGTCGGCCTCCACGTGCGGCCGCGCCTCCTTGATGACGACGGGTGCGCCCGTGGTGGCGTCCGTCCCCCGGTAGACGCCGCCCTTGTTCGTGTGGCGTATCGCCTCCCGGACCGAGAAGCGTCCGCCGAGCAGCACCGGGGCCGTCGCCGCCTTCTCCGTGCGCGGTGGGGCCGGTACCGATGCGGGGAAGGGGCTGACCGCCCAGGAAGGCGGGGAGTACTGACCGGTGCGCATGTCCTCCACGGGGTTGCCGTCGGGGTCCTCGATGAACCACACGAGCAGTCCCTCGTCGGACAGCCTCCGCCGGCCTACGAAGGCGCCGTAGCGGTAGTGCACCAGGCTGTTCGCGGCGTAGGGCTGGTCCGACAGGATCCGGGGGCCGGCCAGCCCCGCCGTGACCTGGTGCAGTTCCAGCGCGATCCGGGCCGCGTCGGTGTCGGAGCGCGGGTAGACGGTGATGAACTTTCCCGAGCTTCCCCGTGGCGTGGCGCGGGAGTTGAGTGCGCTCACCTGCTCCAGGGACCGGGCGAACTTGAACGCCGAGTGCTCCCGCAGCAGTACGTCCAGGGCCTTCGCGAGGACCGCCGGTGCGGAGGCGGACGTCGCCGACACGTGCAGCTTCCAGCCCTGCTGGTGCTGCGTCGCGGACAGGGGCGTGAGGCGGCACCACATCTCGTCCGCGTCGGTGCTCCAACGCGCGCCTTCACCGGTGGCGTCCAGCGCCCGGCGGAGCAGATCTTCGAGGTCGACTTCGGTTGCGTGGCTCGTCATGCCTGTCCCTCTCAACGGCGAGGACCGCTGGTTGGAATATGCCTTCGGTAAGAAGAAACGTATAGCCGTGGCCCGATGGACGTCAGTCGGTTCGGCGAGCGCACGGTGTCGTTGTGCTGCCGGATGGTGTCAACCGGCGCAGAAAAGAAGTACGCGGGAGCGTATGGGGTGGCGATACTCCCCGCACCCCCGGCAGTGCACCGAAAATAAATCCGACTCCGGGGGATGAAAACAGCCGGGGTTTATTCATCCTGAATTCTCCATGGACCGCAAGGGCTACGAATGTGAAATCCGGGCCGACCGTGAACGAACACACCATTCCCCGCACCGCCATCAAGGTCTTCAAGCTCGACGGCGGCCGGCACCCGCCTTTGGCTCCCCCACCAGGTAGTCCTCGGTTTCGATCCGAGCGCCACATTCAACACGAGAGGTTTTTCCGGTTGCGCTGAACGCTATCTGCGCGGCACTTACGCCGTACAGCTTTCCCCCCACTCCGCCCGCAGTAAAGGTCCGATCCCGCCACGACTCCTACCTGCTACGGGACAGGGTTCGGCCTGTCATCGTGATGCGCGATCACGCCCCTGAACTGCACCCCACCATGAATGTTGAAGAATTAACGACTTCCGAACTGATGCTCGGGATCGACTCAAAAGCAAACTGGGGTTCCCCTGCCGGCATGAACACCCGGACGCCGGTAAATGTGAGCCGAGGGAATGCAGCGCCGGGTGGGAAGCGAGTAAACGGAGCGGCACGTGGCGGAGTTCCGGCGGGACCCGGTCCCGTCGGCCGATCCCGCGGGGCGGTCCATCGCGGACGGCGGATGTCGGCGCTCACGCCGGGCGGCCCCGGCGGCCGTGACGGGGACCCGGACGGGAGGGGACCCGGCCCGGTTCGACGTCCACGAGGGGGCCGCGGGCAAGGGGGCGGCCGGGGCGTCGGCGCGCAGCGCGTCGGCCAGGGCCTCGCGGGCGGCCTCGACGAGCCGTTGACGGTCGCGTCGCGCGTCTCGCCGTACGGGCAACGGCCATCGCCGCTCCCCCTTTCATCCAGTTCATCCAGGCGGCAACCAGGGAACGAACCGGGGAGTATTCCCCGATTAGCTGCTATCGTTGACCCCGGAAACGGGGAACGCTCCCTGGTTAGCCTCCCGGGAGGGACGCGGACGATGACGGACACGGCTTTGGTACTGGGCGGCGGCGGAGCGGTCGGGCTCGCCTGGACCGTCGGGATGCTGGCGGGCCTGGCCGAAGCGGGCCTGGACCTCTCCGGCGCCGACGTGACGATCGGCACCTCGGCGGGCTCGGTGGTCGGCGCCCGGCTCGCCTCGGGCGTGACGGCCGAGGAGATGTACGAGGAGAACCTCGCCGGGACCCCCGAGCTCGACGTCACCGTCACCCTGGGCCAGACCGCCCGCTTCCTGTGGGCCGCGCTCGGGTCGCGTGACCCGGAACGCTCCGTTCAGCGCCTCGGCCGGGCCGCGCTGGCCGCCCGCACCGCCCCCGAGTCGGCCGTCCACGACGCGGTCGCCACGCTCCTGGAGGGCGTACGGGAATGGCCCGCCCGCGGCCTGCGCCTGGCTGCCGTCGACGCCCGGTCCGGAGCCCTGGAGGTCTTCGACGCGGCCTCGGGCGTCACCCTCCCCGAAGCCGTGGCGGCGAGCTGCGCGGTACCTCTGGTCTGGCCGCCGGTATCGGTGGCCGGCCGCCGCTGGATGGACGGCGGCAGCCGTTCGACGGCCAACGTCCAGCTCGCCCGCGGCCATCGGCGGGTCGTCGCCATCGCCCCGATCCCGAAGGCGGTCGGTCCGCACCCGAGCACGGCCGAACAGGGCGCGGAACTCGCCGCGGGCGGAGCCTCGGTGGCCGTCCTCACCCCCGACCGCGCCTCGCGCGCGGCGTTCGGCCGCAACATGCTCGACCAGAGCCGCCGGGCCGCCGCAGCCCGCGCGGGCCGCGTCCAGGCCGCCTCGTACGTGGACACCGTACGCACGGTCTGGAAGCCCTGAGCCGACCGACCGACCGACCGGCACCGCCGCCGGCCGGGCACGAGACCGAGGCCGAGGCGGCGGAGCGGGGCCGGCGCGTGACGCTGTGTGCGGCGGCGTGCTGAACCCCTACCCGCACCCCCGGGGCCGGCGTTCGGCGGCCGGGCGACCGGCCGGGCTCGGAGTGACCGTGGTCGACGGCCCCGGCACCGGGGTGACGGGCCTGACCTGCGATGCCGTGCGGCTCGCCGAAGCCCCGGCAGCCGTCGATCGGGCGGCCCGGCCGCAGGAGCGGTGTCGGGCTTCGCTGACACATCGGCTCGGCGGCGGGCCCGATGGTCTTCCCGTGTCCGCAGCACGTCAACGTCCGTCACCGCGTGCCGGGTTCACGAGCGCTGCAGGAAATGCGCGCGGTGTTCCCGAAGGAAGGCGTCGAGGGTGCGGGGCGGGCGGCCGAGGATGTCGGCGACCGTACCGGTGGGGGTTTCGGGACGGGTCACGGCGAGCTGCTGGATCTCCGTCACGTGGTCGGCCAGCCAGGTGGGCATGTGGGCGTGGCGGATGAGTTCGTCTCGCATTTCGTCCCGGGTGAGGTGCACGTAGTCGATTTGACTGTCGGTCAGGACGGTGAGTCGCGCGGCGAGTTCGGGATAGGTGACGGCCTCGGGTCCGGTCAGGATGTAGGTGCCGCCTGCGATGTCCGGCCTGGTGAGGGCGGCTGCGGCGATGTCGCCGATGTCGCGGCAGTCGATGTGGTTGCAGGGTGCGCCGCCCGTCGTGCCGAGGATGACGCCCCGGGCGACGGTGGGGGCCAGGCGCAGGAGGTTCTGCATGAACGCGTAGGGGCGCAGGATGGTGTGGGCGAGACCGCTGCCGCGCAGGTGTTCCTCGACGGCGTGGTGTCCGCGGGAGACGGCGACCGGGGAATCGGGTTCGGCGGCGGGTGCGGAGATCTTGACGATGTGTCCTATGCCGGCCCGGGTGGCGGTGTCGATGGCGCGGGTTTCGAGTTCCACCTGTGCGGGGCCGTTGGCCATGGCGAGGAAGAGCTGGTCGGCGCCCTCGAAGGCGGTGCGCAGGGAACGGGGGTCGCCTGCGTCGGCGTACTGGACCTCGACGGGCGGTTGGTGGGCACCGGTGATCCCGGGGATCGGCCTGTGCGGAGTGCGGGTCAGTGCGCGGACGGGTGCGCCGAGTGCGAGGAGGCGGTGGAGCAGGGCGTTGCCGGTCGCTCCGGTGGCTCCCATGACGACGATCATCGTGTGCTCATTCCTGTGCGGCTTCCCGGCGGCGGATGCGGCCGGGGTGGGTTGGTCGGGGTGGGTTCGGTCGGGGTGGGTTCGGTCGGGCTTGGCCGGGATCGGACTCGTGCGGCGGCCGGGCCGCGGTACCGCTGAGGCGGGCTATGCCGGGGAGGCCGCGGTGGTGCCGCGCCAGCGCAGGGTGACGATGGTGGTGGCGAGGGCCGCCGAGGCGGGCAGGTCGATGCGCAGGCGCTCCAGCCACGGGCCGGCGGGGAGCGGGGTGTGGGCGGGCAGCCATTGGGCGGCGAACCAACCCAGCGGGGCCGCCGCACCGACGGCGGCGAGGGCGAGCCCCACCGTCAGGACGATGCGCGGCACGGTGGTGGTCCACCGTCGGGGCCGCCCTCCGTGCCGCAGCCAGGCACCGACCAGGAAGGCCACGACGGCGGAGGTGCCTGCGATGGAGGTGCAGGCGGCCACGGCCAAGTCCCGTTGCCCGGTGACGACTCCGGCGGTACCGGCCGTCAGCGCGGGGGCGGCGTAGGCGGTCAGCACCTCTCGCCACAGGGTGAACGGCCGGGCCGGCCGGGAGGCTGCCCGGATTCCGCGGGTTCTGTCGTTCGTTGCGGGCATGCCGGCCTCTTTCTCGTTCGTGTGAGGGAAGCGAAGGGTCGCGGCGGGGCCTTCGGGATCCGCGTGCCACGCCCCGTCAAGATAATTAGGCAGCTAACTATTGCGCCGTAAAAGAGGTCCCGCCGGAGGGCGGGACCAAGCCCCGATGCGAGTCGGGTCAGTCTGCGAACAGGGCCGCACTGCCGCGCACGACGCGGGACAGCAGGTCAAGGAACACCGCACGCTCTTCGCCGGAGAGCCCGCCCACCATCGCCTCGAGCCGCCCGAAATGCTCGGACGCCATGTCGCGCAGGCGCTGCGCCCCGCGCGCGGTCAGGACGGCCACCGTGCCCCGTCCGTCCTCCGTGGACGGGCGACGGGCGATCAGACCCTCGCGCTCAAGGCCGTCCAGCAGGCCGGTGACCGTGGCCCGGGAGACGTCGAGGTCGGCCGCGAGGCGCGAGGGGGTCTTCTCGCCGCCGTGGTCTTCGAGGTCGGCGAGCAGTCGGTAGCGCCCCGTCGACAGGCCGAACCGGGCAAAGTGCACCTCGGCCGCCCGGCCGACCCTCGCACCCGCCGAGATCAGCCGTACCGCGACCAGCACCGCCTGCGGATCGACCTCCAGGCCGTAGTGCTCGACCTGCCGCCTGGCCTGGTCCAGCGTGGGCGCCTCACCGTCGGTTCCGTCCCTCGTCATGCAAGTAATATGGCGCCTAATCACTTGGGCTGTCAAGGCACCTCGATCTACAACCCTGCGGTCGCCCCACGGGAAGGGCCGAGCGCTCCGCCCGGTCGGCACCGCGATACTGGCGCCATGGCCAACACTCCCGACACCCCCGCGACCCCCTTCTCCCGGATCAAGGTCCGCGCCGGGGCCGTCGTCTTCTGCGGCGACGACATCGCGCTCATCCGGCGGGAGCGTGCCGGATCCGTCCACTACACCCCTCCCGGCGGCAACGTCGAGGACGGCGAAGACTTCCAGCGGGCCCTGCGGCGGGAGCTCGGCGAAGAGCTCGAACTCGACGTGGACCAGGCGGAGGGCGGTGACCTCATGTGGGTCGTCGACCAACGCGTCACCCGCCCGGGCCCCACCCCGTCCCCGCGCAAGATCCACTTGATCTACCGCCTCCACATCACCCCCGAGGTCCGTGCCCGCCTCGCCACGCACGAGCTGGACGAACTGCCCGACGGAGGCCACGAGATCGGCGTCATCGAGTGGGTCCCCTACCGCGACGCCGCCCTGCTGCCGGTCTTCCCGCCCATCGGGCCCGCGCTCGCCGCCCTGGACCACCCCCGCGCACCGGTCTCCAACCCCGCCCTGGACGCCGTGACGGACGCGAATTACACCTGGGTCTGAATCCCCCGCCGGCGAGCGCGCCCCCATCGCGGGGCGGCCCCGGCGTGGCCCGGTCCCCGGGCCGCTGCCGGGCTACGAACCCGAGCGGAGGCCCAGGGCGCCGTGCAGCACGATCCCGGCGGGAACGTCCTCACGGCCCGACGCCTCGCGGACCCGCTCCACCGGTCGCGCGCGGAGCTCCTGCGCCGGCTCGCCGAGCACGATGGCGCCGATCACGAGTTCCAGCACCAGGCAGTCGTACGCATCGTCCGTGCCGGTGTAGCGCTCCCCGTCACGCTCCACCACCGCCTCGGTCACCTGCCGGCCCCCGCCGTCGAGCGGAGCGAAGGTCGCTTCGAGGACCCCGTGGCCCGTCCGGCTCCGGTGCAGATGGACGACTTTCCCCTCGGCGAAGACGTTCCACTTCTCGTCCATGTCCCGGGCTACGCAGCCCAGCCGGATGAGCTCCCATTCCTCGTCCGACCAGATCCGGTACGGCAGGAGCGACAGCGGTCCGGGGACGACGATCGGCTGGAGACGGTCGGAAAACGAGGCGCGGGTCACGGGTTCGTCTTTCGGCACGGCGTGTTCCTGCGGACGGATCGGCGCCCGGGGACAGGGAATCACGCCCGCACGCCCACCCTTGCGAGGTGCCCCGGGGCGCGGCGTGACCGGCCGGGGGTCGCGCGTTCCGGCGGCTGCGCCGCGACGCCGCCCGACCCCCGGTCGTGGTCGCGGGCCGTCGAACAGTAGGGTGACCGGGTGGATACTCCCTCGCTCCCGCGTTCTTTCCGGCTGCTCGTGACGGGCGGCGGCACCGGCGGTCATACCTATCCGGCCCTGACTGCGGTACGGACCCTGCAAAGCCGTCTCGCAGCCGCGGGCGGCACCCTGGACGTCCTGTGGATCGGTACCCAGGACGGTCTTGAGGCGCGTGTCGCCCCGGCGGAGGGCATCGCCTTCAAGACGGTGGCCACGGGGAAGATCCGTCGCTCGTCGAACCCGCTGAAGATGCTGTCCGCCGCGAACGTGAAGGACATGGCCCGGGTGCCGCTCGGTGTGGCACAGGCCCGCGCGATCGTGTCCGAGTTCCAGCCCGACGTCGTCCTGGCGACCGGCGGTTACGTCGCGGTTCCGGCGGGTCTTGCCGCACGGCTCAACCGGCGCCCGCTGGTCCTGCACGAGCAGACGGTCCGGCTGGGCCTGGCCAACCGGAAGCTCGCGAGTTCGGCGACCCGGATCGCGGTGTCCTCGGAGTCGTCGCTGGCCCTGCTGCCCGCCGACGTGCGGGACCGGGCGGTCGTCACCGGCAACCCGGTGCGGCCGGAGGTGCTGTCCGGTCACCCGGACAAGGCGGTCGAGGCGCTGGCGCTGTACGGGTTCGACCGGCGGCTGCCCACGGTCTACGTCACCGGTGGCGCGCAGGGTGCCCAGCAGATCAACGGCGTCGTACGGGACCTGCTCCCCTGGCTGCTGACCTACGCGAACGTGATCCACCAGTGCGGCCCGGCGAACGTGGACGAACTGCGCACCGCCGCCGCTGCCCTCGACCCGGTCCTGGCCGGGCGGTACCACGTGACCGGCTTCGTCGGGCCGGAGCTGCCCGACGTACTGGCGCTGGCCGATGTGGTGCTGTCGCGGAGCGGGGCCGGCACGCTGGCGGAACTGACCGCGCTGGGCAAGCCGGCCGTGTTCGTGCCGCTGGCCACCTCCGCGGGGAACGAGCAGGCGCACAACGCCCAGCACCTGGCCGACGCGGGCGCGGCGGTCGCCCTGCTGGGCGAGGTCACGACGCAGGCCCTCGGGGACGCTCTGGGCCCGCTCCTGACCGACCCCGGTCGGCGCGCGGCGATGGCGGACCGGGCACGTGCGTACGGCAGGCCGGACGCCGCGGACCGGCTCGTGGACGTACTCCTGTCCGCTGCGAACGCCTGACCGGTTCCCCGCACCCGTTCCGGAACCCGGGGCGTGCCGGGAACCGGAATGACGGGCGGGCGGTCGCTTCCCGAGCCCCGCGCGCTCCCTGACGGGCCCCGGCGGCGGGTGCGCGGTCAGAACCAGTGGAGGCGGTGCGGGGTGCGCTCGGCGCGGAAGAGGGCGTCGGCGAGGACGGCCGCGTCCGGGTGATGGGCCCGGACGTGTCCGGCGCGCACGAGCGTGCTCGGGACGGTGCCTTCGAGGTGGACCGAGCCCAGACGCTCACGTCCAGGGACAGGTCGGGCTCCCGGTCCGTCGGGACGCAGTCCGCCTTGCCGTCCCGGACGGTGAGCAGGTAGCGGCTGCGCTCTCCGAGGAACGGGGCGTCGACGTCGAGGACGAGCCCGCCGTCCGTGAACCAGCCCCGTGCGGTCAGCGCACGCGGTACGTCCAGCAGCCTGACCCGGAGCCAGTCCGTGTCGTCGCTCACCCGGCCGGCCCGGAAGTCGGCGAGCTGCCAGCGGAGCGGATGCCGGGGGCAGTGTTTGAACACGACCTGGGTGACCAGGTCGTGGCCGAGCAGGAACCGGGCCAGGGCGACGTCCAGGCACACGCGGCGGCCGGCCTGGCAGGACTCGGCGTTCACGAGCTGGCGGACAGGACGGCGAGGAGCGCGGCCGTGGCGCGTAAGCGGTACGGGCGGCGCGGCGAGGCGGACCGGCCGCCCGGGACGGCGGGGCCGGCCGGCCGTCGTCCGGTCGCGCCGCGACTCTCGCACAGCGGCGGCACCCGCGAGCCCCGTGACGTCCTGGCGGAGGCCGCTTCCCGGGGCGCGACCACGATCGCCGTGACCGACACGCCCGCTTCGCCGTTCGCCGCGCACGCGGATCCGGTACTCGCCACCCGTGTGCGCGCCACCGGCCTCAGGCCGGAGGCGGTCCGGCCCTACCGTGGCGACGGCGGCGGGAGCTGACGGCCGGCAAGGCCGCCCACGCCCCTGGACGAGGGAGACGGGACATGACGCTGGTGCTGGGGATCGACGGCGGCGGCTCCACCCTGCGGGCGGCGGTCGCCGACGCGGACGGCGGGCCGCCGCCGACCACGTCGGCGGCGGGCGCGGGCAACGCCCGGAGCGTGCCGGAGGCGGTGCTCGCGGAGCGGCTGGCGCAGGTCGTCGCGGAGGTGCTGCCCCCGGGGCGGGCGGCGGACGTGCGCTGCGTGGTCGCGGGGTTCGCCGGGGCGGGGATCCCCGGGCGGGCGGGCGACGGCGGGCAGGACCTGGCCGGCCGGGCACTGTCCGCCGCCCTGCTCCGGCACGGAGTGACGGGGGCCCGCGTGCGCGTCGTGGCCGACTCCGAGGTCGCCTTCGCCGGCGCCCCGGGCACCCCACCGGACGGCCTCGTGGTCATCTCGGGCACGGGCGCGGCCGCTGCCCGGATGCGTGGCCACCGCCTCGCCGCGACCGCGGACGGCTGCGGGTGGCTGACCGGTGACGACGGGAGCGGCTTCTGGATCGCCCGTGAAGGCGTACGCCGTGCCCTGCGCGCCGCCGACGGGCGCGGGCCCGCGACACTGCTGGTCGACCGGCTGGCCGAGGCCTTCGGGGCGTCTGCCGCGGATCCCGCGTCGGTGCGCTTCGCCCTCGTCGACGGCGCCCTCGCCGGATCCGGCCCCGCCTCGCTGGCCCGGTACTGCCCGCTGGTGGTCGGGGCGGCCGTCGACGGGGACGCGGTGGCGGGCCGGATCCTCGACGAAGCCGCCGACCTGCTCGCCGAGAGCGCGCGGGCGCTGCGGCCCGGGCACGGCGAACCCCTGGTCGCGGCGGGAGGGTTGTTGGGACGGGAGGGACCGCTGCTGGAGCGTTTCGCCGACCGCGTGTCCCGGTGGGGACTGGTCCCGCATCCGGTGCGGGACGGGCTCGCGGGGGCGGTGGCGCTCGCCCGGATGTGCGCCCGGCAGCCGTAGCGCGACCGCTGTCCGTCGGGCCCGATCGACCGCCCTGTCCGTTCGGCCTCCGCCCCGCGCGGGCCCGGCGGTGATGGCCCGTCACCCGCCGGCCCGCGCGGGGGCCGGCGCCCCCGCCGGACCCCTCCGTCGTCGCTCAGCCGGTGTGGAGGATCCGGAAGCGCGCCGGCTGCGCCGGATCCCGGTCGACGACCTGGACCGGTGTCCGGGTCCATTGCCAGACGCTGATGTCCGGCGTGCGGGAGAACCGGATCCGCCCCCGGGTGCCCTCGACCGTGACGTGCGGCCAGGATTCCGCGATGCGCGCCCGGTCCGGGCCGTGGGAGCGCAGCACATCGGCGAGGACGGTGATCGTGTCGTAGCCCTCGAAGGCGACGAAGGAGGGCGCTTCGGCCAGCCGCTCGCGGAGGGCCTTCCCGACCCGTGCGCCGAGTGGGCCGAGGTGCTCGGGCAGGTAGCGCAGGAACGGGATCGCGGCGCCGGCGGAGCCCAGCAACGCCGCCCATTGCGAGAACTCCGGCTGCCCGGCCGGGGCGCCGATCAGGACGTCGGCGAGGCGCGGGTCGCGGCGGACGGACCGGACGATCGGCACGGCCGGCTCCGGGTGGCCGACCAGGAGCAGCAGGGCCGTCGCCCGGTGGTCGACGAGTGCGTCGCACACGGCCTCGGGGGCGAGCTCACGCATGTCGAGTTCGATGAGGGTTGCGCCGCGCGGAGCGATGTGGTCCCGCAGGATGCGGATGCCGGACTCCCAGTACACACTCGGATCGACCGCTACGGCGATGCGGCCGTGGCCGGCGGCGAGGAGGAAGTCCGCGTAGGTCCGCCAGCCGTGGGACTGCGGCGGGGCGAGGCGCGCGACCCATGGCGTCGGCTGTTCGGTGAGCGCGTCGAGGACCGCCGACGAGCAGAGGAACGGCAGGCCGAGGGCGTCGGCCCTGGCAGCGGCGGTGCGGGCGACGACGCTGTGGTACTCCCCCGCCACGGCGGCCACGCCCAGGCGGTCGAGTTCGTCGACGGCCGCCGCGGCCCTCTGCGGATCGGCCGCGGTGTCCCGGACCACCAGTTCCAGTGGGCTTCCGGAAATCCCGCCGGTGTCGTTGACCTCGCGCACGGCCAGTTCGAGTCCGGCGAGCAGATGCCGCCCCGCCTCGACCCAGCCGGGAGGGGTCAGCGGAACGAGGGCGCCTATGCGGACGGGGGGTCCGTCGGTCCGTACCGCCGCCGAAGGCGACGGGGGCATATTCATGTGTTGGTGTCTCCTGTGTGGCGATCCGGTCGAGGTGCGCCCGGATCGCAGAGTGGCGGGGCCCGGCCGTACGCGTTCTTGTCGACTCGCCCCGGCGGGCGTACCCGGGCGACCGTGCGGGACATTGCATCCACCGCATCGCCGGGCCGCAACCGGATATCCGGTCGACACGGTGGCCGTGATGGCGTTTGCTGACCGGCATGCCAGAGCTGCGTACCGACCGTCTCGTGCTCCGCCGGTGGCGGGAATCGGACCTCGAACCGTGGGCGGCGATGAACGCCGACCCCGAGGTGCGCGAACACCTGGGGGGACTGCTGACGCGGCAGCAGAGCGACGCCGTGGTGGCCGGCATGCGGGCGGACTTCGACGCGCGCGGATTCGGCTGGTGGGCACTCGAAGCACGGGAAACCGGTGAGTTCCTCGGGCGTGCCGGCCTGGACACGGTGGACGGGGGCCTGCCGTTCGCGGGGGTGGACGTCGGTTGGCGGCTGGTGCGTTCGGCGTGGGGGAACGGCTACGCCACCGAGGCCGCTCGCGCCTGCCTGGCCTTCGGCTTCGAGACCCTCGGGCTGCCGGAGATCATTGCGACGACGACCGTTCGCAACCTCCGTTCCCAGGCGGTGATGCGGCGCATCGGGATGACCCGTGATCCGGCTGATGACTTCGAGGATCCGAGCGTGCCCGAGGGGCCGCTCCGCCGCTGTGTGCTGTACCGGACCCGTCCGGCGAGCAGGCCCTGACGGGCGTCACGGCAAGGAGGTGCACACGGGTCTGCTCCTGCGCCGGGGGAACGGCGACGTCAGCACCCTGGTGGGCGCGGAGGCGGAAGGGGGGCGGTCCTCCACGGGGTGAACGTCGACGCTAGCGTGATCACCATGTACGAGATCAAGGGCGTGAGAGCCACGCCGGGCGGACGGATGAACGTCCGGTTCCACAAGCACGGCTTCGTCGTCAGACCGGACCGGCGCGTCGGCCGCGTCGCCGAAACGCTCTTCGGCGACGGAGCCGGGTGCATCACCGCACTGGTGCTGCTCGCGTCGGTGGGGCTGTTCAGTCTGCTCCGCAAGAACGGGGCGCCGGAGGCCGCCGTCACGGCCTGTATGTGGGTGTTCATCGTGGCGGTCTGCTACGGCACGCTCATCGCGCTGTTGCACTGGACCGCCGGGGTGGTCGCCAACGTCCTGTTGTTCCTGTTCGTCGTGGTGACGTTCCCCGGGCTGCTGATTCCGGGCTACCGGCGAACGGTGCTGCGCCGGCTGCGCGGCGGCGGTCCGGAGACCGAGCCGGGGTGGGTTCCGGGGACCGCTCTCCTCGGGGTGTGGCATCAAGTGGACCCGCAGGGCGGCGTCGTGGTGACGGTCCAGCGGACCGACGGGTCCGTCACCGCGTACGTTCCCCCGGCCGACAGGGCCCGCAACCTGCACGACCACTTCGACACGCTGCTGCGCAACGCCCGCCCGGCCCCGGCCCCGGCTCCCTACGGGCAGCCGGCACAGGGCGCTCCGGCGTACCAGCCCTGGCAGGGGAACCCGGGCCACCAGCCCGGCCACCACCCGGGCCATCCGCACGGCTGACCCTCGCCCACCCCGGTAGCCGGTCAGCGGAACTCGTCCGCGTGTTCCCCGGTCCACGAGCGGAACGTCCGCGCCGGCTTCCCCAGTACACGTTCCACGGTGCCGGTCACCCGCTCGGGCGACTCCACGAACGCCCCCCACGCCCGCAGTCTCGCGTCGACGAACTCCGCGTTCCCCCACGCCGCCGTCAACTGCCTCCGCGCCGCCTCCACCGGCAGGTCCTCCCACCGCACCTCGCGGCCGACGGGTGCGCGGAGGCGTCGGACGGTCCCCGAAGGGGAAGCGGGGCGATGGTCAGAAGGGTGGGGAGTCCCCCATCAGGGTGGCGAGCCAGGTGGTGTACGCGGCCCGGCGGGGGCAGGTGGCGGTGGCTTGGGGAGTGGCCCGGCAGCCGCCCGGTCGGCAGTCATCGGGGCCGCGCTCGCCGTGGAGCGCGGTTGCCCGGAGGGCTGCCGCGTCCGGCTCCGGGGTGAGGGCGGCGGATACCTGGGCGAGTCGGCAGTCGGGCAGCGCGTCACGGTTGCCCGGATTGCGGAACGAGTACCTGCCGTCGTCGACCCGGACCCCCCGTGCGTCCGAGGTCCAGCGTGTCGGGCCGGCCATGCCCTGGCGGCGCAGCACGGCCGCGGCGAGCCGGCCGGGTTCCGCGGCGCCGAGGCGGTCCCGCAGGCAGGCCGCGAGCCGCTTGCCGGCGTCCGCGGGCACGTCGGCGTCCCCGAGGGCGGGCAGCAGCAGGAGCAGGCGGGTGTCGGGATCGGTGGTGGTTCCGCCGGGCAGACCGTTGTCGGCGGCGGCGACCAGCTCGGGCCAGGACAGGCCCGGGCCTCTCCGGTGGCCGTCGTCGCGGGCGAGGAGCTCGGCTTGGTCCCAGTCGGGGTGATGGGCCAGGTAGTGGACGCCCACTTCCTCGTGGGCGTTCTCGTAGACGACGTGCAGGCCCAGTCCGCCCGCCACCGGAACGGTGAACACGGGCCGGTCGCCCGCGGCCCACAGTCGGCGCCGGAAGTCCCGGCGGGCGATCGGCTCGTGGTGTCCGAACCAGGAACGGGGGGTCCCGCCGCGCAGGCAGGGTCGGCGAGTTCCGGGACGCTGTCGACGAGGGGCTCGGCGCGGCGGTCCTGGCGGCCGGGGTACTGGACGCACAGGACGTCGGCGAAGTCCGGCATGGTCCGGGCCAGGGGGAGGCAGAAGCTCGCGGAGCCGCCGGCGTGCGGCAGGCAGACCAGCCGGACGCCGGCGTCCGGCCTTCTCCAGCGCCTTCACCCCGGTCCACTCGATGCCCCGGCTGGTTCCAGCCAATCGCCCAGTACCAGCCGTTCACCCCGGCCATCGAAACCCTCCGCGGCCTCCTCCTCGGCACCGAGATCGGCAACAACGGCCGGCTCGCCGTCACCTGGTACCTCGCCCTCACCGCCCTCGGCTACCTCTGGGCCACCGCGAAGTTCAACGCCGACCCGAAGTAGTGGGAGAGGAACCGTCCGGCAGCTCGGGGGCCGCGGGCCCCCGGCTGGTCCGCAAGGCCGTCCCCTCGGCCGCGACCCGCCGCCGGACCTGGTCCTCCTGGGCGAGACGCCGTAGCAGCTCGAACACCGGGGCGCAGATCGCGAAGACGATGACCGCCCGCTCCGCCAGCGCCACCGGGTCGTCGAGGCCCTCCGCCCGCTCCAGGTCCAGCCGGGCCACCGACTCGGCCAGCCTCGCGTAGGCGGCGAGCTCGCCCGGGGCGTACTGCGCGTCCAGCCGCCGCAGCTCCTTCAGCGCCACCGCGAGCCCCTCCACGTGCGGCGACGTGTCCGGCGCCCGCCAGTCCAGGGCCGCGAGCAGCTCCGACACCTCGGCATCCGCGGTCGCCGCGGCCTCGGCCTCCGCCTCGTCGGCCGCGGCGCTCTGGGCCGCCACCGGCACCGGCAGGGCGTAGCTGACCGCTCCGAGCGCGCCCTCGGAGGTGTGGGCCTGGTCGACGGCCCCGAGCACGTCACGGGTGGCGGCGATGGAGAGGCCGCCGAGCGTGGTCAGCGCCTTGATCAGGCGCAGTCGCTGGGCGTGCTCCTCCCCGTACTCGGCGAGGGTCGCGGCGGTCGCCCGCCCCGCGGGCAGCAGCCCCTGGCGCAGGAAGTACTTGATGCTGGCGACCGGCACGCCGGTCCGCCGGCTGAGCTCCGAGATCTTCATACGGCCTCCCTGCCGGTCATGCGGTACCCGTCCGGTGCGCGTCATCGGCGATTGGACACCACAACAAGATACTGCCACTATCCAGTAGCTGGATACTTCAAGTATCCAGCCTCAGGAACCCTGCCGCACCGCACCGGAGAATCGATGCCTCAGCCCACGCCCCCCTCCGTTCTCCGCAGACCTCGGCTGTGGATCGGGACGGGACTCATCGCCGCAGTGGTCTCGATGCTGTTCGCCCTGCTCTACGTGGGCGGCAACGTCAATCCCAGGGGCAACCTGCGCGACCTGCCCGTGGCGCTGGTCAACACCGACAGCGGCGCCGACGCGGGCGGACGCCACGTCAACCTGGGAGACCAGGTCGTCTCGGGGATCCAGAAGGCCGCCGAGGGCGACAAGAGCTTCGACTGGCAGGTCGTCAGCCGCGAGGAGGCCGACAAGCGGCTCGGCCGGGGCAAGGTCTTCGGCGCCCTCGTCATACCCAAGGACTTCTCCGCCACGGTGGCCGCGCTCACCTCCCCGCAGCCCGCGCCCCAGGGCAAGGCCGCCCCGCCGACCCTGACCGTGCTGACGAACCAGGCCGCCGGCAGCATCGGCTCCTCCATGTCCTCCCAGGCCGCCCAGAAGGCCGCCCACGCGGCCTCCGCCCACATCGGCCAGGAACTCCTCAAGCAGGCCGCGGCCCAGAAGACCCCGCTCCCGACGGCCGCCCAGCTGAAGCTGGCCGACCCGGTGACCGTCACCGTCGCCGACGGCCACCCCCTCGGTTCCCGCAGCGCCATGGGTCTGAGTGCCTTCTACTACGCACTGGTCCTGGTCGTGTGCGGCATGCTCGGCGCCAACCTGGTCAACTCCCAGGTCGACACCGCGCTCGGCTACCTGCACACCGACTACGGCCCGGTCCGCAAGCGCGAGCCCGTCCAGCACACCAGCCGCGTGCGCACCCTGGCCGTCGGCATGGCGCTGATGCTCGGCATGTCGCTCGTCATGGGCACCCTGGTCGAGGTCGCCACCGTCGCGATCCTCGACATGGACGCCTCCCACCTCGGCCTGCTGTGGCTCTACTCCGTCGCCACCATCGCCGTCGTCGGCATCGGCAGCCTGGCCCTCTTCGCCGCCTTCGGCACCCCCGGCATGCTGCTGGCCACCATCGTCTTCGTCGCGATGGCCGTCCCCTCCTCGGGCGCGACCGTGCCGCTCCAGGCGCTGCCCGGGTTCTTCCACGCCCTCTCCGCATTCGAGCCGCTGCGCCAGATCACCGAGGGCATGCGCGCCATCCTCTACTACGGCGCCCAGGCCGACGCGGGGCTGACCCGCGCGTGGGCCTCCATGGGCATCGCCCTGGTCGCCGCGCTGGTCTTCGGCTTCGCCGTCACCCGCCTCTACGACCGCAGGGGGCTGCACCGCATCCCCCACCCCGCCACCGAATCGGAGACCGCGGCCCCCGAGGCCCCGGCACCCGCAACGGCCTGAGACACGGCTCGCGGTACCCCGATCGCGTCCTCGGCGACGCACCCGACCCGACCCCCGGGCCGGCCCCCACCGTGGGCCGGCCCGCGGCGCACCACCACCGGCCCGGACCCGGACGACAGTTGTGACGCGCACCACCATCCGGGGGCTTCGCGGCGGGCATGGACGATCATGACCGGTATGGACGCTCGTTTCCTCGGCATCTCCGAACTGGTCGAAACCCCTTCCGTGGCGGTCGTGATCGACGTCATGCGCGCCTACACCGTGGCCGCCTGGGCCTTTGCCCGAGGGGCGGAGAAGATGGTTCTGGCCGAGTCCCTGGACGACGCCCTGGCCCTCAAGGCCCGTCACCCGGACTGGGTGGCACTCAAGGACGGCCCGGCCGCGCCCGGGTTCGACCTGGTCAACTCGCCGGGCCTGCTGCGCTCCGCCGACCTGGGCGGACGGACCGTGGTGCAGAAGACCACGGCGGGGACGGTGGGCGCCCTCGCGGTCAAGGACGCGTCGCTGGTGCTGTGCGCCGCCTTCGTGGTGGCGGAGGCGACGGCCCGGCTCCTGCGGACACGCGGGTGCGACGGCGTCACGTTCGTGGTCACCGGCGAGGACGGTCAGGCCGATGAGGACCTGGCGTGCGCCCAGTACATCGCCGGGCGGGCCACCGGGGCCGGGACGGATCCGGCCGGGTTCCTCCGCCGCGCCGGAGAGTCACGCGCCGCCGCCGAGCTCGCCGGGGGCGTGCGCCAGGGAGTCCATCCGGACGACGTCGCGCTCTGCCTCGATCTCGACCGCTTCCCCTTCGCCATGGTGGCGACCCCCGAAGACTCCCTGATGGTCCTCCGCCCGTACGCCGTGCCTCCGCGAGCCGGCGGGGCTCCGCTCTGATCACCGGCATCCGGCCACCGCGGGTGCGTCATCCGATGGACGTGCGCGCTTCGGACTACGTCGCGCCGTCCCGGAGGGCCCCCGTGGCCGGCGGCCCCGTCGGGACGGAGGCGGGCCGGGGGTCCTGCCGCGCGCGGGCCCGGTCGCGGAACCAGGCTACGGGCCCCGACCAGCACGGCCGCCGCGGCGCCGTAGAGGGGCAGCCACAGGGTCGTCGTGGCCGCCAGGCAGTCGGCGACGGCCTTCCCGCTCCGGTTCGCCCGGGCGTACGCCAGAGCGGCGCCGTCGCGGCCGGCCAGGTCCGCCAGCGCGGCCTCCGTCAGGAGGGCCTCGTACCTGCCCATCTCCGGGCAACCGCTGCGCGTGCCCGACATGGGGAACAGCCAGGCCCGGCGCTGGAGCATGGGGGGCCGGCACGAGCGCCACGCACAGACCGACGACCAGCGAGTACGCGACCGGATTGCGCATGTACCCGGTCCTGATGCCGGGCGTCCACGGCGGCCGTCCCTGAAAGGCCAGGATCACCGCCAGGAGCGTCACGCCGATGAACGTGGCGAACCACTGTCAGGAACCCTGGGCGAGGGCGAACGTCAGTACAACGGCGAGTCCGATGCCGACGACCCCGGACGGCCCAGCCGCGGGGGCGGTCCGGTGCGCCGGGGAATCGACGACTACTTGACCCGTAGGTCAAAAACACTGCTACGGTGGGCGTCATGGGCAGGCCGAAGCAGTTCGATCCGGACGTGGCGGTGGAGCGCGCGATGGGCGTGTTCTGGCGCAAGGGGTACGCGGCGACGACGCCTCAGGACCTCGTGGACGAGATCGGCATCGGCAAGGGCAGTCTCTACAACGCCTTCGGCAGCAAGCACGCCCTGTTCGAGCGGGCCCTCGCGCGCTACCGGGACTCGCAGGCCGCATGGCTGGAGGAGCTCCTCGACCACCCCGGCTCCGCGAGGGACCGGCTGCGGGGCGCGTTGGAGGCCCTGGTCGAGCTCGACCTGGGCGACCCGGACCGGCGCGGATGCATGGCGGTCAACACCGCCGCCGAGTCCGCCCCTTCGGACGCCGGGACGACCGACACCGTACGCATGATGTTCGCGCGGACGGAGAGCGCGTTCCGGGCGACCGTGGAGGCGGGCCAACGGGCCGGCGAGATCGACGGCGGGCGGGACGCGGAGGCGGTGGCCGCCTGGCTGCTCGCCACGGTGATCGGCATGCGGGTGCTGGCGAGGACCGACCGGGACGGCACGCGGTTGCGGCAGGTCGTGGACGCGGCGATGGGCGCCCTGTAGTCCGGCGGCGCCCGGCGGCGGCCCGCCTCTTTTTTATGAGCTTGTTTTGTACCTGTGGTTCAAAAAAATTCGAGGAGAATGGAGTCCGACATGGAGCTCGATCTCGCGGGCAAGGCCGCGGTCGTGACAGGGGCGAGCCGGGGCGTCGGCCTCGCGATCACCCGGCGGCTCGTCGCCGAGGGGGTCCGCGTGGTCGGTGCGGCCCGCACGATCACGGCCGAACTGAAGGAGACCGGCGCCCACGCGGTCGCGGTCGACCTGAGCGCTCCGGAGGGCGCCGAGGAACTGGGGGCGCGGGCGCTCGCCGCACTCGGCGGTGTGGACATCCTGGTCAACAACCTGGGCGGAGGGGACGAGTTCACCCTGAACGGGTTCCTCGCCACGGACGACGCCCTGTGGGCACGGAGTTTCGAGGTGAACCTGTTCGGGACGGTACGCGTCACCCGACGGCTGCTGCCGAGCATCCTGGAACGCCGCGGTTCGGTGGTGAACATCTCGTCGATGAGCGCCCGCATGCCGGGCACGGGTCCCATCGAGTACGGAGTCGCGAAGGCGGGCCTCAACGCGTTCGGCAAGGCGCTGTCCGAGGAGTTCGGCCCCAGGGGCGTACGCGTGAACACGGTCTCCCCGGGGCCGACGCGAACCGGCATGTGGGAGGACGCCGGCGGTTTCGGTGCCCGCCTCGCCGAGGCGAACGGCGTCGGGCACCACGATTTCGTGTCCGGGGTGCCGGCGGCGATGGGCATGACCACCGGCCGCATGGTCGAACCCGACGAGGTCGCCTCCGTCGTCGCGTTCCTCGTCTCGGACCGCGCGGCCAGCGTGACCGGCGCCGACTACCGCGTCGAGGGCGGCGGCATCAAAACGGTGTGAGAGGTCCGGCCCGCCCGCCGCTCCGGCGCGCGCCGACTCGCGGCGGGGCCTGCCACCGGTTGCGGGGCCGTCGGCGGAAGATGACACCGGGACGTTTTCGCCGCTGTCGTTCGTGCCGGGAGGAAGAGCCGTGAGCCCGTGGGCGTGGATGGTGGCGGGCGCGGTGATCGCCTGCTACGCGGCGCTGTCCCGTCGACTGTCCACCACGGTCGTGTCCGGACCCCTGGTGTTCATGGTCGCCGGCCTGGGCATCGGCCCCCTGGGGCTGGGCCTCGTCGACGAGGGGACGGACCCGCAGTCCGTCAGGGCGCTCCTGGAGGGCGCGCTGGCGGTGGTGCTGTTCACGGGTGCGGCGGCCATCCGCAGGGCGGAGCTGCGCAGGGAACTGTTCGTACCGCTGCGGCTGCTGGCCGTCGGGCTGCCGCTGACGTTCGCGCTGGGCTGGCTGGTGGCGTGGCCGCTGCTTCCGGGCCTGGGGGTGTGGGAACTGGCGGTCGTCGCCGTCGTCCTCGGTCCCACCGATGCGGCACTGGGCCAGCAGGCCGTCTCGGACCGCAGGGTGCCCGCCCTCGTACGACACGGTCTGGACGTCGAGTCGGGGCTCAACGACGGCCTGGCCCTGCCGTTCTTCCTCCTCGCGCTGACGGCGGCGGGCGGCGGGCAGGGCGGACAGGGCATCGGTGAGACGTTCCTGCGTGCCCTGCTGCTGAGTTCGGCGATCGGGCTGGCCGTCGGCTGGACCGTCGCGCGGCTCCTGCGCTGGTCGGCCTCGCGCACGTGGACCGCCCAGGGGTGGCGTCAGCTGGCGTCGCTGGCCGTTCCCGTCGTCGCCTACCCCTTGGCCGTGGAGATCGAGGGCAGCGGGTTCATCGCCGTCTGGGTCGCCGGACTGGCCTTCGGGAACGTCCTGCGGTCACCCACCCTCGCGGGCGACGCCGCCGCGGATCCCCCGGCCGACGCGACCGACTTCGCGGAGCGGCTCGGCGTGCTGCTCGCCTCGTTGAGCTTCCTGGCGTTCGGCGCGGCCATTCTCGGACCGGCCCTGGGCCACATGACCTGGCAGATCCCCGTCTACGCCGTACTCAGTCTCACCGCGATCCGGATGCTCCCGGTCGCCGCCGCCCTGCTGGGAACGGGGCTGCGCCCCGCGACCTTCGCGTACGTCGGCTGGTTCGGCCCCCGTGGCCTGGCTTCGATCGTGTTCGGCCTGATCGCGGCCGAGGCGCAGCTTCCCGGCGGCCGGGTCGTCGAGGGTGCGGTAGCGCTGACGGTGGCGCTGAGCATCTGCCTGCACGGCGCCACCGCCCCAATGCTGGGCGCCCGATACGGCGCCTGGTACGCGCGGGCCCTCGCTGCCGACCCCCATCTCAAGGAACACGCGGACCTGCCCACCGAGGGCATCCGCCCGCGGTGAGGGCGCGCCACCACCATCCCCCCTCGCCCCACCGGCGGTGGACCGCCCCGGCTCCGGCCGCTCCCCCGTCCGACGCGGCGACCGGGCCGCCCGCCCGCCCGCCCGCCCGTCCGTCCGTCATTCCACCCCGGCCCCGAACCGGCGCCGGTACACCGACGGGGCGACGCCGGTCTCGCGGCGCATCAGGGCGCGCAGATTGGCTGCGGTGCCGAGCCCGCTGCACCGCGCCACCACCTCGAAGCGGGACTCGCCCCGCTCGATCAACCGGCATGCGAGGGCGAGCCGTTCCCCCGTGAGCCACGACAAGGGCGTCGTCCCCAGCTGGGCCCGGAAGCGGCGGTGCAGGGTCGCCGGACTGATGGCCGCACGCGCCGCGAGGTCGGACACGGTCAGCACCGTGTCCAGCCGTTCCTGGGCCCAGGCCAGGACCGGCGCCAGGGACTCGTCCGGCAGGTCGGGGACGGGGCGCTCCACGAACTGGCGCTGCCCGCCGTCGCGGTGCGCGGCGAAGACCAGTCGCCGGCTCACGGAGTTGGCGACCTCCGCGCCGTGGTCGCGGCGGACCACGTGCAGCCCGAGGTCGAGCGCGGCCGAGCTCCCGGCGGCGGTGAGGATGTCACCGTCGTCCACGAAGAGCACGTCCGGTTCGAGGTGGACGGAGGGGAAGCGGTCCCGGAAGGAATCGGCCCACTGCCAGTGCGCGGTGGCCCGGCGCCCGTCGAGGACTCCGGCCTCGGCCAGGGTGAAGGCGCCGCTGCAGAAGCCGATCAGGCGCGCGCCGCGCGCGTGCGCCCGTCGGACGGCGTCGAGCACGGCGGGCCGGCGGGGCACCTCGACGTCGGGGCGGTTGGGGACGATCAGGGTGTCGGCCTCGTCTGCCGCTTCCAGATCTGCGACTCCGGTGAGGGTGAAGAACCCGTCCCGCATCAGGGTGCGGGGCCCGGGAGAGCAGAGCCGGAAGTCGTAGAGATCACGGCCGAGCTCGGGTCTGCGCAGGCCGAAGACCTCGATCGCGCAGCTGAGCTCGAACGGGTTCGAGTTCTCGTCCACGATCACGACGACCCGGTGCGCGCCGGCCGGGCGCACCCCTTGCGAGGATTCTTTCGACATGTGCAATTCCTAGCACTCACACCGGCCGTGCGTAACGCCCCAGGATGAGCCCATGAGCAACGTACCCCTTTCCCTCAGCGAGGCCCTGGCCTCCTTCGATGCCCTGTGGAGCCCCCGTATCGTCACGCGGGTCAACGACTACGACGTGCGCGTCGCCAAGGTCGAGGGCGAACACGTCTGGCACGTCCACGACGACACCGACGAGTTCTTCCTGGTCCTGGACGGGGAGCTGCGCATCTCCCTGCGCGAGCCCGCCGGGGAGCGTACGGTCCTGCTCCCGCGGGGGTCGGTCTTCACCGTTCCCCGGGGTACGGAGCACAAGCCCCACGCTCCGTCCGGCGCCGCCATCCTGCTGTTCGAGCCCACCGGGACGCCGACCGTGGGCGATCGCCACGAGGAGGTCCCCGACCACGTGGACGCGACGACCGGCCACCCGCTCGGCACCTGAGCCGGTCACCGACCCGGCCGGAGCTCCGCGGGCGGGCGTGCGCCGCGGCCGCGTTCGGGGGACCCGTGGTGGAGCCTCCCGTACGGCGCCGCGGGCGTCCTGACAGGCTTCGGTTCCGGACCGCGGATCGGTGAGCGGATGGGCGCGGATGAGCGCAGAGGTGTGGGGGCGGGTCCGCCGGAGGGCGGCCGCCGAGGGGCCGGCGGCGGCTCGTATCGCCGTCACGGTGGTCGCCGCATGGCAGACCGCCCTGTGGCTGGGCGCCGACCAGCCCCCGGTGTTCGCCGCGATCGTGCCGCTGGTCGCGCTGCGCAGTGATCCGGCGGCGGCGTTCAGCACCTCGCTGGAGCGGGTCGGCGGCGTGGTCGCGGGCGTGTTGCTGGGCATCGTCGTCCTGCAGTGGCTGCGCCCCTCCACCGCGGCGCTGGCCCTGGTGGTCTCGCTCGGGCTGGCCCTGGGGATGGTGTTGCGCGCCGGTGCCTCGCTCGACGTCCAGATCGCCGCGTCCTCCCTGCTCGTCCTGGCCAACCCCAGCCCCGACGCCTACGCCCTGGACCGAATGTGGGAAACGGCGGCCGGGGCCGCGGTCACGGTGCTCCTGGCCCCGCTGCTGTGGCCGCCGAGTCCCCGCCGAGCGATGGCCGTCTCGGTACGGGAGTGCCGGCTGCGGCTCACCCGCGCGCTGGCCGGAACGGTACAGGTGCTGGGTACGGGTCCGGCCGCCGCCGGGGACAACCTGGACCTCGTGCTCCGTGAGACCCGGGCGGTGCGCCGGGCCGGGGACGAGGCGCGTGACGCCGAACGGGCCCTGAGGTTCAATCCGCTGCGCCGACGCGACCGCGAGGAGATCCGCGGCCTCGCACGGCGACTGCGTCTGGCCCGCGACCTGTGCGCCGGGGTGGAGGCCCTGGCCGAGGAGGTGGCGGCGTTCGCCGGCCGGAATGACCTGGCCGCCGATGTCGCGCGGGCCCGCCGCGATCTGCCCGGCCTGGCCGCCGCCACGGTCCGGGCCGTGGACGAGACCCTGGCCGGTGGCAGTGCCCGGACGGAGGTCGCGGCCGCCCGGAGTGCCTTCGCCGCGTACGCGGCCGCGGTGCGGCAGCCGGTGGCGGTGGCCCTGCGGCAGCCCTTCCGAAGGCTGCTGGACAGCCTGGACGGCCTGGACACCCCGTCCCGGCCGCCCGTCTGACGGCCCGTACGGCGGCAGGTGCCCCTCCTGCGGCAGGCCGGCGGGCGGTGGGCGGTGGGCGGTGGGGGTGCGCGGACGTCAGGTCAGCCAGGGCTTCCACACGTCCTCGTTGCGCTCCACCCACCTCTTCGCCGCCTGCTGGGGCGAGAGCTTCTCCTCGGCGATCATCAGGGACACCTCGTTCTGCTGCGCCTTGGTCCAGTGGAACTTCTTGAGGAAGTCGGCCGCCTTGCCGCCCGAGTCCGCGAAGCGCGTGTTCAGGTACTTCTGCAGCGGTGTGCGCGGGTAGGCACAGGCCACCTTCTGTGGATCGTCGGCGCAGCCGTCGGTGTACTCGGGGAGTTTCACCTCGGTCATCGGGACGCGTTCGAAGAGCCACTGGGGCTCGTACCAGTACGTCAGGAAGGGCTTGTGCTCCTTCGCGAACTGCTTGATCTGGGTGATCTGCGCGGCCTCGGAACCGGCGAAGACGACCTCGAAGTCGAGGCCGAGGTTCTTCACCAGCGCCTTGTCGTTCGTGACGTAGGACGGGGAGCCGTCCATCAGCTGGCCCTTGCCGCGGCTCTCGGGGGTGCGCAGCTGATCGGCGTACTTGTCGAGGTTCTTCCAGTCGGTGACGTCGGGATGGGCCTCGGCGAAGTAGGTGGGGACGAACCAGCCGATGTGGCCCGTCACCCCGAGGTCCCCGCCGGGGGTGATGGTCTTCTTCCCTTCGACGTACCGCTTCTCCTGCTCGGGGTGGCCCCAGTCCTCCAGGATCGCGTCGACGCGGCCCTGGCTGAGGGCGTCCCAGGCGGGAACCTCGTCGACCTGGACGGTGTCCACGCGGTAGCCCAGCTCGTGTTCGAGGAGGTAGGCGGCGACGGCGGTGTTCGACTGGGCGCCGACCCACGACTGGACGGAGAGGGTGACGGTCTTCGCGCCCTGTGCGACGGCGTACGGGGAGGACTGGCGGGTCATGTCGGCCGCGCCGCAGCCGGTGAGGGCGGCGAGGGCGGTGGCGGCGGCGAGTACGGCCGCGCCGTGGCGGCCGAGGGGGCGCCGGGGGTGTGCGTCGCGCATGTCAGGCCTCCTTCGCGGGCTGGGTGAGGCGGTCGAGCAGCAGGCCGAGGCAGACGATCGCGGCGCCGGCCACCAGGCCGGTGGCGAGGTCGCCCTGGGCGAGGCCGAGGACGACGTCGTAGCCGAGCGCGCCACCGCCGACCAGGCCGCCGATGATGACGACGGCGAGGACGAGGACCACGGCCTGGTTGACGGCCAGGAGCAACGCGGGTCGGGCGAGCGGCAGTTGGACCTGCCTTAGCAGTTGCACGCGGGTCGCGCCGAGCGAGCGGACGGATTCCACGACGGTCGGGTCCACCTCGCGCAGGCCCTGTGCGGTGATCCGTACGACGGCCGGCAGCGCGTACACCACGGCGGCCGCGGCGGCCGGTGCGCGGCCGACGCCGAACAGTGCGACCACGGGGATGAGGTAGACGAACTGCGGGAGGGTCTGGCACACGTCGAGGACGGGCCGCAGCAGCCGCTCCGCCCGGGCGCTGCGGGCGGCGCCCACGGCGATCGCGAAGCCGAGTACGAGCGTGACCGCGACGGCGGCCAGGACCTGGGAGAGGGTGTCCAGGGAGGCTTCCCACACGCCGAGCACTCCGACGGCGCCCAGGGCGAGGACGGCGGTGAGTGCGGTGCGCCAGGTACCCGCGCGGAGGGCGAGCGCGCAGGCCAGCAGGAGGAGCAGCCACCAGGGGGCGGTCTGGAGTCCGGAGCGCAGCGGGTCGAGGATCCAGCCGGTGAACCGGCCGGCCCAGTCGGCGGTGCCGCCGACGACGGGGACGCCGGAGTAGAGGTGGCCGGTCATCCAGGCGACGGCGGAGTTCACCGGGTCGGCGAGGGGGACGGTCCAGGACCCGGGCCACAGGGAGCTTCCGGCGACGCGGCCCGCGACGGCGGCGGCCACCGCCACGAGGAAGGTGAGCAGCCGGCCGTACCAGCCGGAGAACACCCGCCGCAGCAGGTGCTGTTCGCGGACGGGCACGGGGGTGGCACCGATCCGGCGGCCCGCGGCGTCGGCGGTGCGGTCCAGTACGACGGCGAGCAGCACGATCGGGATGCCCGCGGCCAGTGCCGCGCCGACGTCCACGGAGGCGAGGGCCTGGTAGACGCGGTCGCCGAGGCCGCCCGCGCCGATCACCGAGGCGATGACGGCCATGGACAGGCCCGTCATGATGGCCTGGTTGACTCCGAGCAGGAGCTGTCGGCGCGCGAGCGGCAGGCGGGCGGTCAGCAGTCGCTGGCGTCCGGTCGCGCCGAGCGAGGCGGCGGCTTCCATGACGCCCGCGTCGGCCCCGCGCAGGCCGAGGGCGGTGAGGCGGGCCATGGGCGGGGCGGCGTAGACGACGGTGGCGAGGACCGCGGCGGGCACGCCGATGCCGAAGACGAGCACCATCGGCAGCAGGTAGGCGAAGGCCGGCAGGATCTGCATGGTGTCGAGTACGGGACGCAGGAGGCGGTCGGCGCGCGGGGAAAGTCCCGCGGCGAGACCGAGCAGGGCGCCCAGCACGACGGAGGCCGCGACGGCGACCGCCATCAGCGCGAGGGTCTGCATGGTCGGCACCCACATGCCGAGCAGCCCGCAGGCGACGAAGGCGGCGGCGCAGGTGAGGGCGAGGCGGATGCCCGCGAGGCGCCAGGCGACGAGAGCGGCCAAGGCGGTGACCCCGGTCCAGCCGGCGGCGAGCAGCAGGACGTACACGGCGCGGACGGACATCACGACGGCGTTGCTGATGTGGCCGAAGAAGTAGAGGAAGAGGGGGTGGCTGTCGCGGTGGTCGATGATCCAGTCGCCGGCGCGGCCGAGCGGGCCGGACAGGTCGGCCGTGAGGGCCGCGGGCCAGCTGCCGGCGCCCGGGAAGGCCACGGCGAGCGGGATCAGCAGGGCGACGGCGACGCCCATCGGGACGAGGAAGGCGCGGCGCGCGGCGAGGGCGGCCAGGGGTCTGCGGGGACGTTCCCGGGCGGCGGGCGAGGCGCCCGCGGGACTCGGACCGGCCGACCGTTCGACGGACTGCGGGCCCTGCGAAGAGGTGGCGGTGCGGCTGCCGGACGGGGTTCCGGTCGATGTGTGGGTCGGGGTCGCGGTCACGCGCACCACCTCCGTTCGTCGGGGGCGTGGGCCGTGGGGCGGGCCGGGCGGGTCATGCCGCCACCCCCCGTCCGGGGCCGGCCGGGAGTCCGGCCACGACGGCGAGCAGCCCGGCGGGGGGGGGGGGGGCCCCCCCCCCCCCCCCCGCGCCCCCGCTGCGGGCGACGGCCTGGATGGCCTCGACCACGGTGGTGGAGGGGGCCAGGGCGGGCCCCCGCTCCGCCTCGCCCGCGGCCGCGGGGCGCATCGCGCTGCGGACGGTGAGCACCTGTTCGCGGGGGACGTCACGGACGAAGTCCCGTACGTAGTCGTCGGCGGGCGAGCCGACGATCTCCTCGGGAGTGCCGAGCTGCACGATGCGGCCGTCGCGCATCAGCGCGATCCGGTCGCCCAGGCGCAGGGCCTCGGCGAGGTCGTGGGTGATGAAGACCATGGTGCGGCCCTCCTCGTGGTGGAGCCGGGCGACCTCCTCCTGCATCTCCCGGCGGATGAGGGGGTCGAGCGCGCTGAACGGCTCGTCGAACAGCAGGACCTCGGGGTCGGCGGCGAGGGCGCGGGCCAGGCCGACGCGCTGCTGCTGGCCTCCGGAGAGCTGGCCGGGGCGGCGTTCCTCCAGTCCTTCGAGGCCGACCTTGGCGACGAGTTCGGCGGCCTTGTCCCGGCGGTCGCCGCGGCCGACGCCCTGGATCTCCAGTCCGTACGCGACGTTGTCCAGGACGTTGCGGTGCGGGAGGAGGCCGAAGTGCTGGAAGACCATGGCGGCGCGGTGGCGGCGCAGGGCGCGCAGCCGGGCGGCGTCCATGGCGAGGACGTCCTCGCCGTCGATGGCCAGGCTTCCGGCGGTGGGTTCGATGAGCCGGGTGAGGCAGCGCACGAGGGTGGACTTGCCGGAGCCGGACAGGCCCATCACGACGAAGACCTCGCCCTTGCGGACGTCGAAGGTGACGTCGCGGACGGCGGCGGTGCAGCCGGTGCGCTCGCGCAGTTCGGCGGCGGACAGGCCGGTGGCTTCGGCGGAGCCGGGGACCCGGGCGGCGGCCTTCTCGGGGCCGAAGACCTTCCAGAGGCCGTCCACGGCGAAGACGGGCGCCTCGGTGGTGGTGGCGGTGGCGGTGTTCACCGGGTACCGCCTTCCCGGGCCAGCAGCTCGGCTGCCTTCTCGCCGACCATGAGCACTCCGATCATCGGGTTGACCGCGGGCATCGTCGGGAAGACGGAGGCGTCCGCGATGCGGATGCCTTCGAGTCCGCGGATCTTCAGGTCCGGGCCCACCACGGCGCCGGGGTCGTCGACGGCGCCCATCCGGCAGGTTCCGGCGGGGTGGTAGACGGTGTGGGCGACGGAGCGGGCGTAGGCGCTCAGCTCCTCGTCGCCGGTGATCTCCGGGCCGGGGCACACCTCGCGCACCAGCCAGTCGGCCAGTGGCCGGGTCGCGGCGATCTCGCGGGCGAGCTTGATGCCGTCCACCAGGGTCCGGCCGTCGTAGTCGTCCTCGTCGGTGAAGTAGCGGAAGTCCAGGGCCGGTTTGACCTCGGGGTCCGCACTGGTCAGGTAGAGGCGGCCGCGGCTGCGGGGCTTGGGGATGTTCGGGGTCATCGACACCCCGTGCGCGGGGCGTTCGTAGCCGATGCGCTCGGGATTGTCGGTGAAGGGGACCTGGTAGAAGTGGAACATCAGGTCGGGCCCGGCGGAGTCGGGGTCGCGCCGGACGAACAGCCCGGCGTCGCTGTCCATCGCGGAGTTCTCGGGTATCGGGCCGTCGGTCTCCCAGACGATCACCGATTCGGGGTGGTCGAGCAGGTTCTCCCCGACACCGGGCAGGTCGTGCTGCGGGGGGATGCCGAGGGCTTCGAGGTCGGCGCGCGGGCCGATGCCCGAGTGCAGCAGCAGCCGTGGGGTGTCGACGGCGCCGGCGCACACCAGTACCTCGCGGCGGGCGGTGACCAGGAACTCCGTCCCGTCCTCGGCGCGTACGTGGACGCCGCGCGCGCGGGTGCCGTCGAGTTCGAGGCGGTGGGCCCAGGTCTCCAGGAGGATCCGGAGGTTGGGGCGTTCGTCCATGACGGGGTGGAGGTAGGCCACCGACGCGGAGGAGCGCTTGTTGTCCTCCGGGTGGTAGGCGAGGTCGAAGAAGCCGACGCCCTCGTGAAAGGGCTTCTCGTTGAACCCCTCGACGCACGGGACGCCCAGGGCGGTCTGCGCGGAGTCGACGAAGTCGCGCGCGATGGCGTTGCGGTCCTTCTCGGCCACCGGGACGATGTTGTTCAGGAGCCTGTCGAAGTACGGGTCCATGGCGGCCGCGTGCCAGCCCTCGGCTCCCGACCGCTCCCACTCGTCCCAGTCGGACGGGAGCGGCTTGAAGGCGATGAGGGTGTTGTGGGAGGAACAGCCGCCGAGGACGCGGGCGCGGCTGTGGCGGATGTGCGAGTTGCCGCGGGGCTGCTCGGTGGTGGGGTAGTCGTAGTCGAGCTCGCCGCCGAGGAGCCCCATCCAGCGGCGCAGGGTAAGCACTTCGGGGCGGTCGACGTCGCTGGGACCGCCCTCGATGACGGCGACGGTGACGTCGGGGTCCTCGGTCAGGCGGGAGGCGATCACCGAGCCGGCGGTGCCGCCGCCGACGACGACGTAGTCGTACTCCTGCTCCTCGGGCGCGGGGGTGGGCGTGGGGGTGGGGGTGGGGGTGGGGGTGGGGGTGTTCACGGCTCTGTTCCTCCTTCAGCCCGCGAACCAGCGCACGGGGTGGGGGGCGAGGTTCTGGTACACGTGCTTGGTCTCGCGGTACTCGGCCAGGCCCGAGGGGCCCAGTTCGCGTCCGGTGCCGGACTTGCCGAAGCCGCCCCACTCGGCCTGCGGGAGGTAGGGGTGGAAGTCGTTGATCCAGACGGTGCCGTGGCGCAACCGGCCCGCCACGCGGCGAGCGCGGCCCGGGTCGGAGGTCCACACCGCGCCGGCGAGCCCGTATTCGGTGTCGTTGGCCAGCGCGACGGCCTCCGCCTCGGTACGGAAGGTCTCGACGGTCAGGACCGGCCCGAACACCTCCTCCCGTACGACGCGCATCCCGCGGTGGCAACGGTCCAGCACGGTCGGCCGGTAGAACCAGCCGGGCCCGTCGGGGCGGTGTCCGCCCGCGCGGAGCACGGCGCCCTCGGCGAGGGCCGAGGCCACGTACTCCTCGGTGCGCTCGCGCTGGGCGGCCGAGACCAGCGGTCCGCACTCCACGCCCGGGTCGGTGCCGCGGCCGAGGCGGATCCGGTCGGCCCGGCGGGCGAGTTCGGCGACGAAGCGCTCGGCGACGCCCTCCTCGACGATGAGGCGGGAGCCTGCGGAGCAGACCTGGCCGCTGTGCATGAAGGCGGCGTTGAGGGCCTGGTCGACGGCGGTGTCGAAGCCCTCTTCGGTGGCGCAGGCGTCGGCGAAGACCACGTTGGGGTTCTTGCCGCCGAGTTCGAGGGCGACCTTCTTGACGGAGTCGGCGGCCGCGCGCATCACCTTCGTACCGCTGGTGAGCCCGCCGGTGAAGGAGACGAGGTCCACGTCGGGGTGGGCGGCGAGCCGCGCGCCGACGGGGTCGCCGGGGCCGGTGACCAGGTTGGCGACACCGGCCGGCAGGCCGGCCTCCACCAGCAGGCCGACGAGGGCCGCGGTGGACAGCGGGGTGATCTCGCTGGGCTTGAGCACGAAGGTGTTGCCGGCGGCGAGGGCGGGGGCGATCTTCCAGGAGGCCTGGAGGAGCGGGTAGTTCCAGGGGGTGATCAGGGCGCAGACCCCGACGGGCTCGTGGACGACGACGCTGTGGACGTCGGGGGTCCCGGCGTCCACGACACGTCCCGCGCTCTCGCCGGCGACGAGGTCGGCGAAGTAGCGGAAGGCGGCGGCGACGCAGTCCACGTCCGCACGGCCCTCTTCCAGGGTCTTGCCCGCGTCGAGGCTCTCCAGCAGCCCGAGGCGGTCGCGGTCGCGGTGGAGCAGGTCGGCGGTGCGGCGCAGCAGTGCGGCCCGCTCCGGGACGGGGGTCCGGGGCCACTGTCCGCTGTCGAAGGCGGCGCGGGCCGCGCCGACGGCCGCGTCGGCGTCCGCGGCGCCCGCCTCGGCGACGACGGCGAGGACCGTGCCGTCGGCCGGGTCGAGGACCTCTCGGGTGGCTCCTGATACCGCGGAACGCCAG
The DNA here is from genome assembly GCF_041862025.1 of Streptomyces sp. AB3(2024). Classification (NCBI taxonomy): domain Bacteria; kingdom Bacillati; phylum Actinomycetota; class Actinomycetes; order Kitasatosporales; family Streptomycetaceae; genus Streptomyces; species Streptomyces sp. AB3(2024). The sequence goes on along the minus strand of NZ_JBGWAB010000010.1, from coordinate 10,196 downwards.
GTCCCGGCGATGTGGATGGTCGTCTGCTCGGACACGACGCGCTGTACCTCCGATTCCGGCACCGCGGACTGCCCGCGGCGGCGATGCTCGGGCCCGCCTGCCCCGGTCCTACGGAGGCATGTCCCATCGGTCACGGGAAGTGACGGGAGTCACTTCCCGCCCCCATGAGGAGATATCGGAGGAATCAGGGCATATCGCGCACTCGCGAGGGGCGTCCGGGTGGCCCGTCACGCGTGGGCGACGCGGGGCGGGACCGGATCGGGGCAGGGCAGGGCAGGGCAGGAGCGGATCGGCGTGTTCGCGGCGCTCGGATCACCCGCCGGCGCCTACGGAATGCGCGACGGGGTGAGCTTCGTCAGGATCAGCAGGGTGTCGACGAGGTCCTCCGCGGGGGCGCCGGTGGCCAGGCGGCGCAGCTGCTGCCCGAAGACCAGGGCTACGGCCACACCCGCCAGGCGCTCGGGGTCGGGCACTGCGAGCTGGGTCAGGATCCGGGTGGCCAGCAGGTCGTAGGCGGCGAAGCAGTCGGCCGCGGCGGTGCGCAGCCGCTCGTCGCGGCCGGCCTGGACGTACAGCTCGAAGGGCGCGATGTGGCGGCTGTCGAAGGCGTTGCCGCCTGCGACCCGCGCCACCGCCTCGGCCGCCTGCCCGATGTCGAAGGGCTCGTCGGTGCAGACGTCCGCGAGGGCCGTGAAGTGCCGGGTCTCCTCGGCCACGAAGTGCAGCAGGCTCTCGCGCAGAAGCTCGTGCTGGGTGGCGAAGTGGTAGGTGACGGAACCGAGGGAGACTCCGGCCTCCTTGGCGATCCGCCGGTTGGTGACGGCCGCGACGCCGTCCTGCCCGATGATCCGCAGTACGGCGTCGATGATGCTCTGGCGGGTGTCGGAGGCATGGGGCATGTCGGCATTCTGCCCCATCGACCTGCCCGGACGCCCTTGCGGGAGACGGGAGTTGGGGGGACCGGGTGTGGACACGGGGCGGAGCGGTCCCTACTGTTCGTTCGAACGAACAGTTGAGGGACGTCACACAGGAGTCGTTGTGGACCTTTCCGGATCGAACGTTCTGCTCACCGGGGCCACCGGGGGCATCGGCTCCACCCTGGCCGCACGCCTGAGCGCGCGCGGGGCCCGCCTCACGGTCACCGGGCGGCGGCCGGAGGCCCTCAAGGCCACGGCGGACGCCTGCGGCGCCCGCACCGTCGTCGCCGACCTCGCCGTCAGGTCCGACGTCGTCCGCCTCGCCGGGGCCTGCGCCGAGACGGACCTCCTCGTCGCGAACGCCGCGCTGCCCGCCAGCGGCGAACTCCTGGACTACACCGAGGATCAGCTCGACCGCGCCCTCGACGTCAACCTGCGTGCGCCCCTCCTGCTGTCCCGGCTGCTCGCGGAGCACATGGTCGCCCGCGGCCGCGGCCACATCGTGCTGGTCGGATCCATCTCCGGCAAGGCTGCGTCGAGGTCGACCTCGCTGTACAACGCGACCAAGTTCGGGCTGCGCGGATTCGCCCTCGCCCTGCGCCAGGAGCTCAGGGGCACGGGGGTGGGGGTGTCCCTGATCCAGCCCGGTTTCGTCCGGGACGCCGGGATGTTCGCGGACACCGGTGCCACGACCCCGAACGGCATCAGGACCGTCACACCCGGCCAGGTCGCCGACGGCGTCGTACGGGCCGTCCGCCGCGACCTCTGCGAGGTCAACGTGGCGCCGCTGGAGCTGCGGCTGCTGAGCGCCATCGCCGGCCAGTTCCCCGGGTTCGCCGAGCGGATCCAGGCGCGGGCGGACGTCGACGGCACCGTGCGCCGGATGGTCGAGTCCCAGCGCGCACACCGTTAGACCGTCTCCCCGTCCACGGTCCGGGAGGTGGAGCCCTCCGGCGGCGCGCCGGCGGTCCATCGTCCACCCGGGTCAGCCCTCCGGCGCAGGGCGAGAGGCGTCCGCGATCAGGGCAGCGGCCGCTCTACCTCTTCGGGCTGACCGTGTTCACCCAGGCCTCGACCGGCTGCGCCCTCTCCCCCTCGGCAGTGGCGCTGATCGGGTGCCGGTTCGCCCAGGGCGCCGGCGCGGCCTTCCTCGTACCGGCCTCCTTCGCCCTGCTGTGGGCGGCCCATCCGGACCGCGCCCGGCGGGCCCGGTCAACGAGGCGGGGACGGCCGGCCGGACCCCCCTCTTGCGCGTCAGTCCGGCAGCCAGTGCAGCTCGTGCGCCAGGGATTTGGCGACGGCACGGATGCGGCGGTGTAGTGGCGACTGCTCGCGCGGGAGGACCAGATGGACCGTCAGGCCGGGCGCGCCCCGCAGCGGTCGCCAGGTGAGGCCGGCCGGTTGTGCCGTGGCCGCGGCTTCTCCGGCCGGGGCGAGGGTGACCCCGTCGCGCAGGTCGCTCTGAGACATGTCGAAAGAGACTGCAGGCGTGTGGAATCGGGGGTGTGGTCGGATGTCCCGGAACAGTGCGGACAGCTGATCGTGGATCACGGGGTTGGCCGCACGGTCCGGGAGTCGCAGCGGATACGCGGCCGCGTCGGCGATCTCGATCTCCGGGTGTTCGGCCAGCGGATGGTGCTGCGCCAGCTGGACCCCGATGCGCTGACGCCGCAGCAGGAACCGGCGCACGCCACGGCCCGGTTGTTCACCGCGGGTGATCCCGGCATCGATGCGGCCGTCGGCGACCGCGGGGGAGATCTCCGGTGTCGCCATCGGGACCGCGCCGACGTCGAGTCCGCTGTTGCCGCGAATCAGTCTGTCCACCAGGGCCGGTGCCGTCTCGGCCCCGGCGCTGAGGCTGTAACCGATGCGCAGCGTGCCCAGTTCACCGGCCGCCGCGCTCCGGGCGGTGTCCCACGCCCGGTCCAGCGCCGCCAGCGCGGGCGGCGCGGACTCCGCCAAAGCCGCACCGGCCGTGGTCAATACGACGTTGCGCGTGTTGCGGACCAGCAGGGCCGTACCGAGTTCCGCCTCCAATCGGCGCATCCGGGCGCTGAGTGCGGGCTGCGCGATACCGATCCGTGCGGCCGCGCGGGTGAAGTTCAACTCCTGCGCCAGCACCAGGAAGTACCGCAGGCTCACCGTATCCGGCGCCACGCGCCCTCCCCGCCGATTGATAACGATCCGTTCTGAGTCTATCCCGTACCGGTCTTTCCCCCGACCGCACATCAAGCCCTAACCTGCGCATGCCGGGATCGATCGATCTGAGTGTCGATTCGAAGTCAGACCTGTCCGGCCGAACACAGGAGGTTTCCATGGCCAAGGGCTACTGGGTCAGTGTCTACCCCGCCATTTCCGACCCTGAGAGGCTGGCTGCCTACGACAAGCTGGCCGGTCCGGCTGTCCAGGCTGGGGGCGGGCGCGTCCTGTCCCGTGGCGGTCGAGTCGTCGCCCACGAGGCCGGAATCACGCAACGCGTCGTTCTGATCGAGTTCGACAGCTTTGAACAGGCCCTCGCGGCATACGAGAGCGAGGCATACCAGAAGGCGCTGGTGACCCTCCCCGACGGCGTCGAGCGCGACTTCCGCATCATCGAAGGGATCGACTGACCGGCGGGGCCAGCCGTCGCTGAGCATCCGTCACCTGAAACACGCACGGTGCTGAACGACGACTCACGAGACGAGTTCGAAGCGATGCCCCGCGTCCCGGTTCGTCGTCGACGCCCTCGACGGCCTGATCCCTGTCGGCGGCCCGCCGCGCTACCCAACGTCGAGCAACTTGCCTGACTTGAGCGCACGATCTGGCATGGTTCCTCCTAGTCGGCGTGACGGTGCGGGGGGCCGGCTTCGGGAGCGGGCGCCGACCGCGGGTCCCGCGGGGCGGCCCGCTCGCCCGACGGCCGGGCGCGGGGGCGGGGTTCAGCCGTCGGGTGGGTCGGGGTCGTGGAGCGGGGGCCGGGACCAGGGCGCGTCGGCGTCGCCGGACTCCGGCCGCAGCCCGAGCTCCTGGAGCTGGTTCACCGCCATCAGCGCGGTGAACATCGCGTTCGGGTTGGCGCCGCTGACGCCGAGTTCGGTGGCGCTGCGCGCGTACCCCGCGGTGAACGCCCCGAGCCGGGCCCGCCCGCTCTCCCCGGTCAGCCCGAGGGCGGCCTCCTGCAGGGCGGTGGCCTGCTCCAGGAGCCCGTCGAGGTAGGACACCGCCTCGGCGCCGCGGCGCACGGTGAAGGTGTGCCCGTCGGTGAGGAGTGCGGCCTGTCCCTCCTCGAAGAGGAGGGCGACCGCGCCGAGCACGGTCTGGATCTTGAGCTGGTCGGCGTCGGCCATCGCACCGCAGGGTCCGTTGCCCTCGTCGGACAGGTGCAGGACACCGCAGTCCCTCAGGTGCACGATCACGTGCCCGGCACAGTGGCCCTGGCTGCGCAGCACGCGGACCGCGCCGTCGGCGAAGGTCCAGCCGGTGAACCGGAGCGAGCCGATGCGGATCCGTTCCAGCGGCCGCTCCTCGTAGGTACGGGTCGTCGCGCCGAAGGGCCGGAGTGGCCGGAAGAGCGAGAGCAGCTGTTCGGCGGCCTGCGCGGGCGCCGGACCCGGCGCCGGTCCGGCGATGCTCTCGAAGGCCCGCGCCCAGTACGCCGCCGGGTCCCGCATCTGGTCGAGGTCCCGGGCGGGCACGAAGTGCTCGACCGGTACGCCCAGTTCATCGGCCAGGTCGTTGTTGCCGACGTGGTCCGGATGGCCGTGCGTGGTGAGCACCAGCGCCCGCGACCAGGGCCCGACGCGGTCGGCGGCCTCGCCCAGTGCCGCGCGGAAGACGTCCGTGACACCGGTGTCGACGAGCACCAGGGTGTCGCCGGTCCGGTGGACCAGGGCGTTGGCGACGTCCGGCTGCCCACGCTCGACAGCGAGTTCCTGTCCCAGGACCAGCACGGTCGAGCCGTCGATCCCGACCGAGTCACCGAGTGCGGTCACACGTCCTCCCGCGGTCCCGTCCCGTTCGGTCCGGACCCGGTTCGCCGCGCGGCCGTCGGCGGGCGGACGACGAAGGGCGGACGACGACGGGTCCCGATCACGAGCGTACGCCGCACCGGGTGCGGCGGCCCCCCCGGTTCCCCGGCCGGTACGCGCTACTCGTCTTCCAGGGCCGCCACCAGCGCGGGCAGGTTGCCGCCGGCCACGGCGAGGGCGAGGTGGTCGTGGTAGTCGCGGCTGTTGACGATCAGGCCGTCACGGACCCGCAGCACCTGGATGTTGGCGGCCTCGAAGGTCCGCCCGGTGTCGCGATGAAGCACGTGGTAGTCGAACTCGGCGACGACCACCTCCGCGTCGTCGGTCTCGCGCACGACCACGTTCGCCGGGGTCAGTTCCACGGGCGAACTCGCGGCGACCTGGGCGAACCGCTCCCCGAGCACGGCCCGCCCCACGAACCGGCGCGGTCCGACCGGCGCGAAGACGGTCTCCACCACGGCGTCCTCGGCATAGAGCTCGGCGAGCTCCGTGTACCGTCCCGCCCCGATGCCCTCGATCAGTTTCTGGAAGACCTCGCGCGGTGACAGGGCTTCGGGCATGACGAACCTCCGATGGGATCCGCGGCTAGAATCGGACTGGCAACTCCGTTTTCACGATACGGACTGAGCACTCCGGTTGTCCAGGGTTCTCGGGATTCTGCCGACGACGGCGAAGGATGGGAGAGGAATGGGTGGCGCGCAGGAGCGCCCGCTGCGGGCGGACGCGGCCCGTAACCGGGCCAGGCTGCTGGACGTGGCCTCGGAGGTGTTCACCACCCGCGGTGTCGGCGTGCCGACCGAGGAGATCGCCCGCATCGCGGGGGTCGGGGTCGGCACGCTCTTCAGGCACTTCCCCACCAAGGAGGCACTGCTGGAGGCGGTGATGGTGCGCAGGCTGGAGGAGATGGCCGCCCGGACAGCACGGTTGGCCGCGGAGGCGGGTCCCGCCGAAGCCTTCTTCGCCTGCTTCCGCCTGCTGGTGGAGCAGTCCGAGGGGAAGAACGAGCTCGCCGGGGCCCTCGCCGCGGCCGGGGTGGACGTCCACGCGTCCCTGCAGGGGCCGACCATGGAGATCCGGGCCCGGCTGGGCGATCTGCTGGCCGGGGCGCAGCGGGCCGGGGCGGTCCGGCCGGATCTGGGGCTGCCGGAGTTCGTCGCCCTCCTGGCCGGCACCGGCAGGGCCCTGGAACAGCTGGGAGCCGATCCTGCGCCCCGGGAGCGGATCTTCGAGGTGGTCTTCGACGGAATGCGGCCGCGCTGAGGCGTCCCGCGGCCCGAGCCGAGCCGGGCCCCGCCGACGGCCCGACCCTCGTCGCCTGCGGACACCGCTGGGGAGTGACGCCGCCGCGCCGGACGCGGGGCCCAGGCGGCGGCACCTCCGGCCTCACACCGACGGCAGCGATCCGCCCCGGCGGCGACGGACCCCCACCACCGTGGCCGCGACCACCAACAGCCCGAGCGCGAGCATCATGGCCGGGGCTCCCAGCGCCCCCGCGAGGGTGACGAGCGCGACCACGGGCAGGCCCGCGACGAGCACCGCGGGCGCCGTGCGCAGCCGGGCGAACGCCGGGCGGCCGGCCAGCAGCAGCCCGCCGGTCACCGGTGCGACGGCGAACAGCGCGCCGAGCGGGGACGGCAGTGCGCTCACCGCGGGCACGACGGTCAGCGCCACCGCCCCCGCCGACACGGCGGCCGCCCCGGTCGCGGTACGAAGACGCGAGGCCGGCCGCAGGTCGGGCGGACAGAGCACCGCCGACAGTGCCGCCAGCAGGGGCAGCCCGCCGACCACCACCGCGAAGCCGAGGCCGAAGCCCGGCCGGAACGCCATGGCGGCGAATGCGGCGACCGTGCCCGCCAGGACGGTCCAGGCCCCCGCCGCCCAGCGGCCGGTCAGGGCCGCCACGGCACCCAGGAGCGTCACGAAGCCCGACACGCCGACCAGGAGCACGGGGCCCGCCTCGCCGATCCCGGAAGCCGCGCGCAGGGACGAGACCGTCAGCCTGGACCAGAACATCGCGTTCAGGCCGGCCACGACGACGGCGAACGGCGCCACGGCCGCCGGCAGCCGCCCGGCGCGGCCCGCCGAGGACAGTCCGAGCCGCATGCGCAGCGCGTGCCCGACGACGTCCAAGGCCTCGCGCGTCCGGGCCCGTCGGCCCGCGCCTTCGGTGGCCCGGCGGTGGGCGTCGGCGATCTCGTCGCCGAACTCCCGGCGGTAGGCGGCCGGGTAGAGCTTCAGCAGGACGGTCATGCGGTCACCGCCCGGCCGAATCCGCCCAGCCCCAGACGCCGGTTCGCCTCCTGGGCGGTGTGCGCCAGCCGGGCCGCCTCGGCGGCCAGGACCTCACGTCCCCGTGGCGCCAGCGCGTAACTGCGCCTCCTGCGCCCGTCGACCACCTCCTCGTCGTGGACGGCGATCAGCTGCTGTTCCAGGAGGCGCTCAAGGGCCCCGTACAGCGTTCCGGTGCGCATCTTCGTGCGGCCTTCAGAGATCTGCTCCACCTCACGGGCGATCGCGTATCCGTGACGCGGGGCGTCGGCGATGGCGGTGAGGATGAGCAGGGTCGGCTCTCGCAGAGGTTGATCGTTCACAACGATCAACATAGCTCGGCAGCCGACATATGTCGATGACCGACCTATACCTTCGGCCGGATGGACTCGAATGAAGGGCCTTGACCTCAAGCACACTTGAGGGAGGAGTCTTCGGTCATGGACACCCAAGAGATGCAGCGGCAACTGCGGGCCCTGACCGACCGCGCCGAGATCACCGACCTGATGGACCGCTACCTGCGCTCACTGGACGACAGGGTTTTCGACGAGGAGTGGGCGCAGGCGTTCCACACCGAAGACGTCACCGCCGAGATGCCCATCGGCACCGTCCACGGCCGCGACGCCCTCATGGCCCATGTCCGGCGCGCAATGGCCCTCTTCGACCGAACCGTGCATCTGGGCACCAACACCGGCATCGAGATCGATGGCGCCCGGGCCACCGCCCGTGGCGCCCAACTGAGCACCCACGTCCTGGCAGACGGCTCGGGCAACGTCTTCATCTCCGCCGGCCACACCGAGGCCAGCCTGGTCAGGACGGCCGACGGCTGGCGGATCTCCGACTCGGCACTGCGGGTGGTGTGGACCCAGGGCCCTCCCCCGATCCTGCCGGACGACTTCACCGTGGTCACATGACCGGCCGGACGGTTCCTAGCAGGGATCCGGCTCCCCGGACGCGGCGCCGCACCCCGCAGCGCCCCCACGCGTGAGCTCCGTCCACAGCGTGGCCTCGACCTTGCCCAGGAGGCGGGCCAGTTCGCCGCGCTCGACGGCGTCCAGGCCCTCCAGGGTCTGACGTTCCAGCTCGCCCCAGGCCCTGCGGACCTCGACCAGCAGGCCGCAACTGGCCTCCGTCGCCTCCACCAGGGAGGCGCGCCGGTCGGACGGGTCGGGGCGGCGGCGCACGTGGCCGGCGTGCTCCAGGCGCTGGAGCATCTTGGTCACCGTGGAGGGGTCGAGGCCCACCGCCTTGATCAGCTCGGACTGACGCACCGCACCGCTGTCCCAGAGGTGCATCATCACGAACTCCTGCCCGGGATGGAGTCCCAGTTCGCGCAGGACCCGGCCCGCCGCGATCCGGTGCAGCCGGGAGACCCGGCTGATCGCGTGACTCACCGGCCCGTCCAGCACGGCACTGGGCGCCGCCGCGCACCCCGGCGCGGTGCGCGGCTCCTGAACGGGTTCCGCAGTCATCGGGGCGCTCCTCCTGAAGGGGTGTGTCGGATCCGGTCACCGGCCGTCGCCCCCGAGGGCGGCGGCCCGCCGCCGTCATGCGAATCCTACCCGCCGGGGCAATTTGATTGGTCGGCCAAACAATGGGGTACGCTGCATCCACAGCCAATTATTGGCCGACCAACTATCTTCTATCTTTGCGAGGCGAAGATGACCAGCGCGTTCGAACCGGTCCGCATTCCCGGCGTCACCCTGCCCAACCGGATCGCACTGGCCCCCATGACGCGCAGCCGCGCGGGCGAGGGCGGCGTCGCGACGGCCCTCGTCACCGAGTACTACACCCAGCGCGCCTCCGCCGGCCTGCTCATCAGCGAGGGCATCCAGCCTTCCGCCGTCGGGCAGGGCTACCCCTTCACCCCGGGGCTGCACAGCGCCGAGCAGGTGGCGGCCTGGCGCGAGGTCACCGACTCCGTGCACGCGGCCGGTGGCCGGATCTTCGCCCAGCTGATGCACTCCGGCCGGATCGGCCACCCGTCACTGCTGCCCGACGGCCTCGTACCCGTGGCCCCGTCCGCGGTGGCCCCCCGGGGGCAGTTGTTCACCGGCGACGGCATGAAGGACTTCGTCACCCCGCGCGAGCTGACCGGGGCCGAGGTGCGGGAAACCGTCGCCGCCTACGCCCTGGCAGCCCGCAACGCTGTGGAGGCCGGTTTCGACGGGGTGGAGCTGCACGGGGCCAACGGTTACCTGATCCACCAGTTCCTCGCCCCCGGCTCGAACCTGCGCACCGACGAGTGGGGCGGCCCGGTGGAGAACCGGATCCGCTTCGCGGTGGAGGTGGTGCGGGCGGTGGCCGCCGCGATCGGCGCCGAGCGCACCGCCCTGCGCGTGTCGCCCGGGAACACGTACAACGACATCTCCGAGCCGGACCCGCGGCCGACGTACGAGGCGCTGGTCAAGGAGCTCGACGGGCTCGGCCTCGCCTACCTCCACGTGATGGAGCACGGCCCCGATGCCCGGGAAACCACCCTCGTGCTGCGCAAGCAGTTCTCCGGACCGCTCGTGCTGAACCCGGCGACCGAGGGGCCCACCGATCACCGCGCCCTCACCCTGATCGAGGACGGCACCGCCGACCTGCTCGCCTTCGGCGCCCTCTTCCTGGCCAACCCCGACCTGCCCGAGCGCCTGCGCACCGAAGGCCCGTACAACACGCCGGACCCGTCCACGTTCTTCGGGGGCGACGCCCGCGGCTACACGGACTACCCGGCCCGCTGACCGGAAGGCGCCGGTCGCGGGGCCGCCACACGGGCACGGACGCGCGACGCGACACGTCCGCGGGGGGCGGGGGCGCCGGGCGGGGGGGCCGCGGGCGGGCGGGGGGGGGCGCGTTGCGGGGGGGGGGGGCGGGGGGGGGGGTCGGGGGGGGGGGGGGGGCGGGCCCCCGGGGGGGGGCCCGGCCCCACCACGCGGCCTCTCTGGAGAGACTCATGCCCGCGATCAGCAGACGCACCCTCCTGCGGGGCGCCGCCGGGGCGGGCGCGCTCCCGTTCCTG
>NZ_JBGWAB010000009.1:0-129409 GCF_041862025.1 Streptomyces sp. AB3(2024) | reverse complement strand
CCGGGGCCGGGGCCGGGGCCGTGGCCGGGGCCGGGGCCGCGAGCGAGGTGGCGGCCGGCTGCCAGTACGCGGAGGCCGTCATCCTTCCGCCGCCACGCGGTCGATCAGCGGCTTCAGCCGCCCGGCGCTGACGGCGCCGCCGATGGCCACGGCGACGCGGCCCTCGCGGTCGACGACGAGGGTCGAGGGGATCGTCTGCGGGTTGAGCACCTCCGGCGGGAACCGCAACAGGAGGGCGCCGGTGGGGTCGTGGAGGCTGGGGAAGTCCAGGCCGTGGGCGCGTACGAAGGACCGGGCCGCGTCCCGGTCCCGGTCGCGGGTGTTGATGCCGAGGAAGCGGACCCCGGCGCCCCGGACCTCGCCGCTGAGCAGGGCGAGGTCGCCGGCCTCGGCGCGGCAGGGCGCGCACCAGGAACCCCAGACGTTGAGGACGACGACCTCCCCGCGGAAGGCGGCGAGCGAGACCGGGTTCCCGTCCAGGTCGGTCCCGGTCAGCGCGGGCGCGGGCGGGCGGGCCCGCGGGGCCGCGACCGTGGCGCCGGACGCGGACGTGACGGCGACGGTGCGGGCGGCCGCGGGGGTGCCGGGGGTGGCCGCGGCGGTGCCGGAGGTGGGGGCAGAGGTGGGGGCGGAGGCGGTCCGGGGGCCGGAGGCGGAGCCGTCCGTCACTGTGCCGATCAACAGCAGGGCCGCCGCCACCGCCAGACCGGCGCCGACCGGGAGAACGGCGGCCCTGCGTACCGGCCCTCTCACGGGGCCCACTTGCGCAGGAAGGAGCCGATGCCGTCCGCCGTCAGGGACGGGTTGCCGGTGACGTGGGTGTCGACCCGCGTGGTGCCGGACGGCGATACGACCACCAGTACGGGCATCGTGTACGTCCCGCCGGAGGGGCTGTACTTGCGCAGGAGCGCGGAGTTGGCGGAGCTGTCGCCGCCGATGTCGACCTTGACGAGGTGGTAGTCGTCCGCGAGGAGCGCCGAGGTCGCCGGCTGGGCGAACACCTTGTCGGCGGCCTTGCAGTTCCCGCACCAGTTGGCCCCGAAGTCGAGCAGGACCATCCGGCCGTCGGACTTCGCCGAGCGCAGGGCCGCGTCGATCAGTGCCCGGGCGTCGGCCGAACTGTCGTAGCCGGGACCGGGGACCTTGGCCGGGGCCGGTGCGGGGAGGGCGGCCGACGTCGGCTTGGCGCCGCCCGTACCGGAACCGGAACCCGATCCGGAGCCGGCTGCGCCGCCGCCCTTGCCCGCGCTGCCCGATGAGGAACCGGTGGCGGCGCCGGGTGGCGAGGCCGGGACGGACGCGGAGGCCGAGGCGGAGGCGGAGGGCAGCACCGAGGCGGTGGCGGACACTGCGGGGGACGCGTCCTGGGACGTCCGGTCGGCGGCCGGCGCCGATGCCGGCTTCTGGGCGCCGGCCGGCGCGGCGGATCCGGCGGGCGTGGAGGAGGGCCCGCACGCGGTGGCCAGCCCGGCCACGACCACGGCGGCGGCAACCATCGGCAGGCGCCGGGCGAGGGAGGGACGGGAGGGCGCCGGGCGGCGTCCGGAGCGGACGGACCGGAGCAGGCGAGAGCTCATGGCGAAGACCCCTGGGGCAGGTTCGGACGGCGGGACGGGCGAGGCGCGTCCCGGCTCGGTGAAACCGGGGCCGTCGGTGCACGGGGGCTCGTGCCCCGGTGCCGACGGCCGCTCGGCTGACGCGAGCATAGGGCCGGCGGGGGCCCGTGGAACCGGCTCGGGGCGATCTTGAGGTTGCCCTAAGGAACTGCTCACCTTCCCTTTCGCCGCGCCCCGTCCCCCGGGGGCAGGAGCGTCGCGAACGGGGCGGAACGGACAGGGCGCCCGAGCGGCACGGACCGGGCGACCGGGCCGGGCGACCGGGCGACGCAGCGGCCGGGCGGCCGGGCGACGCGGTCGCCAAGCGGGCCGGAGCGCAGGCGGCCTGCCGTGCCGTCAGAAGGAACTCTCGCGGACGCTCGCCTTGGCCGACGGGGTGATCGTGGCCGTGATCACCGACTGGTGGTCGTCGCCGCTGAAGGTGACGGTGAGGCTGTCGTCGGAGTCCTGCGAGGTGGTCGTCCGGAAGCCCAGGCCGGGAACCGCGGAGATCAGGCAGACGCCCCGGCTCCCGTAACGCACCGTGACTTTGCCGCCCTGTGAGGGGACGGTGTGCAGCCCCGCCCCGCCCTGTTCGCAATCAACGCCGGACCGGGGCGCGCTGGTCCGGGGGGCCTCCGGAGAGGCCTTGGCGGGCGTGGGGCTGGGAGAGGGGGGCGCCGACGAAGGCTGCTGCGTCACGGTCGGCGAAGGGCTGACCGAGGCGCTCGCGGTCGGGGAGGCCTGTTGCGGTCCGGGACTGCCCGCCTGCCAGGCTGGGGGCGTGTCGATGACGACCGGGGCGGAACGCGCGGCGGGGGGCTTGTGGCTGGTCGACCCGACCACGAACTGGACCGTGGCGAGCACGGCGGTCACGCTGGCGGCCGTGCACGACAGCCATATGAGCAGGTAGCGCGGAAGTCGGGGCACGGGCCCATAGTGGCCGACGGGCGCAGGTGCACGTACACCGGTGCCCCGGCCGAACCGGAACCCGTCGCCGGCCGGTTGCGCACGGGGGTGCAACGGGGTGCTCCGGAGTGCTCCGGGTGAACGCGGACGTCCCCCTGGCCGCCGGGCCAGGGGGACGTGGCCGTCCGCGAACCTGCGCGCAGGTGTGCGGGGGCCGCCCTGTGGGGGGTGTGGGGGTTATGGAGGGGCGGCGCGCCGGAAGGAGGTTGAGGGGTTACCCCGGGGTGCCGAAGTCCTGGGTCCACCAGGGGCCGCCGTCGCCCTTGTGGACGCCTATTCCGATCTCCTTGAAGGAGCAGTTGAGGATGTTGGCACGGTGGCCGGGGCTGTTCATCCAGGCCGACATGACCGCGGCGGCGTCGCTCTGCCCGCGGGCTATGTTCTCGCCGAGGCCGGACCACTTGTAGCCGGCCCCCTCCACCCGGCTCGTCATGGTGGACCCGTCGGGCCCGGTGTGCGACATGACGCCGCTGCGGGCCATCGTGTCGCTGTACGCCCGCGCCGCCGCGCTCAGCTTCGCGTTGACCGTCAGGGGGCCGCAGCCGGCGGTGGCGCGCTCCTTGTTGACGAGGGTGAGCACGGCGGACTCGGCGTCCCCGTTGACGGTTCCGGAGCCCGATCCGGAACCAGAACCGGAACCCGAGCCTGAGCCGGAGGAGCCGCCGGAGCCGGTGCCCTTCGTGGAGGTGGAGCCCTGGGCCGGCTTGGCGGGCCGGCCGACGCCCGAGGTGTCCGACGCGCTGTCGGGCCGCGTGGCGTCCTCGTCGGGGGCTGCGGCTTCCTTCGCGTCGCCGGAGCCGGGCTGCGTCCCGGGCGTCCCCGACGGGCCGGCACTCGCGGACGCGCTCGCACTCGTACTCGGGCTCGCACTCGCACTCGCGCTCGCCGACGCCGGGGCGGCCGGGAGCGCCCCGGTGGTGTCCGTCGCCGCCTTCGACGACCCGGCGTCGGACGCAGCGGCTCCGGCTGCCTGCCGGTCCGTACGGTCACCGCCTCCCGAGTCGGCCACCGCGACCCCGACCGCCACCACCGCGGCGGCCGCGGTGACGGACAGCACGATGCGCGTACGCGTCGCCTTCTTCCGGCGGGCCTCGGCGCGGGACGGGGTCGCGGGGGTTCGGCTGCGGCTCATGCCGGTAACACCTCACTGGAGAGGGGACGGGAAGTACGGCCGAGCCTAGGCCGGTGACCAGGGCACATCGCCCCGTGGAGGGGCTTCTTCAGGTTGCCCTAAGGAAGCCCGCAGGATCGACACAGGGATGATCCGGAACATTGCGCCCAACTCCGGCGGCCCTCTTCGGTTCGTCGCGGCGATGTCCGTCCGCCGTTCGCGATCGCGGGCCGTGGTGCGGTGCGCACCGGGCCGTGCGGTCGGTGCTCACCAGTTGGTGCCGGTCTGGGCGCGGGGGCCTGGTGCGGTGGCGCCGGTGCCGGGGTAGAGGTAGAGGGTTCCGGTGCTGGTGGCGGGGGCCTGGACGGCGCTCAGGTCGCCCTTGCCGTCGTTGTCCAAGTCGGCGCCGACCAGCTGGCGCATGGTGTCCCAGTTGGTTCCTGGGGAGGTGCGGTCGCCCAGGGTGGCGGTGCCGTTCAGGGTGCCGGTGCCGGGATAGGCCCACAGGGTGCCGTCGTGGCCGACCGCGGCGAGGTCGGGCTTCCCGTCGGCGTTCAGGTCGCCGGGGGCGGCCAGTTCGGACATGGCGTTCCAGCCGGTGCCGATCCGGACGCGGTTGCCGAGTCCGCCGCCCGCGGTGCCGGGGTAGAGCCACAGCCGGCCCGTCGACGCCTCGACTCCGAGGGTGTCCGGCAGCCTGTCGCCGGTGAAGTCCGCCGCCGTGCGGTCGACGATGCCGGCGAAGGCGGGTACGGCCGCCCAGGAGGTCTTCGCGGCGGTGCGGGCACCGGGGCGTTCGTTGACCGTCCAGAGTTCGTCGGTGCCGGGCAGGAGGGCGAGGTTCTCGTTGTAGATGCCGGTGCGGGTGGTGAGCCACACCGGCTCGCCCGGTTCGGCCCGGTGCAGGCAGCTGGGCTGGTGTTCCGTGCCGCCCTCGACGAACTCGGGGCAGGGCGCGGAGAGGGCCCTTGAGGAGGATCGGAACGACCAGTAGCGACAACTGGTCGTTCTTGGTTCCGGTTCGATGACTCGCCCTGCCTCGGCTGTTCAGCGGTCCTACGGTCCGGGTCATGCCAGTTGATTTCCTCTCTGATGATCAGGTCTCCCGCTTCGGCCGGTTCGCCGCCGTGCCCTCGCCCGGTGAGCTGGAGCAGTTCTTCCGCCTGGACGAGCAGGCGCTCGGCCTGGCCCGTGCGAAGCGGGCTCCGGCGAACCGGCTGGGATGGGCGGTGCAGTGGGGCTGTGTGCGGATGCTCGGGGTGTTCCCGACCGAGGACCTGTCGGTCGTGCCGGCCGCGGTGGTGCGGTTCGCGGCCGAGCAGCTCGACGTCGAGCCGGATGAGTTCGCCGCGTACGGGGCGCGGCGGCAGAACCGGTACGAGCACGCGTGGGAGATCCGGGACGCCTGCGGCTACCGCGAGTTCCCGGCCGCCGAGGACGAGGTCCGCGCGTTCCTGGGGGCGCGGGTGTGGGCGTCGTTGGAGGGGCCGCGGGCGTTGTTCGACCGGGCGGTGGTGTGGCTGGTGGACAACCGGGTGCTGCTGCCGGGGATCACGACGCTGACCCGGCTGGTCGCCGAGGTCCGGGCGAGTGAGAACACCGTCCTGTACCGGACGCTGGACGAGGCCGTCCCGGAGGACTTGCGGCAGACGATGCGCGACCTGTTGAAGGTCCCCGACGGTAAGCGGGTCTCGGCCCTGTTCTCGTATAGCTACGGCGAACGGACATGTAGCGCTGAGTGATTACACGGGGCTGCGGTCACGCTGCTGAAGGGCTGCGAAGTCGGCGTGTGCCGTCTCGACTGCCTCCGGGTACACCCGGGTCTTCTCGTGCTCGGCGAGCGCCCGGTAGATGCTCGCGACCGAGGGGTTCTGCCCCTTGCGCTTGCCAGTGGGGATGATCAGGTCGGGCTGGATCTGCTCGACGGACTCGCCGCCCGAGCGGCGCCGCAGGACGGTGTGCAGCATGTCGTCGGTGATGACCGGGGGCTGGCCGCCGTACTTGCCCTTGCGGGCCGCGGTCTCCAGCCCCTCCAGGGTCGATTCGCGGATGTTCTCCCGCTCCGTCTCCGCCATCGCGGCGAAGAAGCCGAACAGCACCTTGCCGGGGCCGGTGGGGTCGTAGATGCCGGGCAGCGGCCCGGCGAGCATTTCCAGCACCAGGCCGTGCTCGGTCAGATGGTCCGCGAGGGCGGTGAGCTCTGCCGCGTCCCTGCATTGTGCGAAAATGCACGGCTATCTCCTCATGCCGGCACAGGCCAAGTGGGAGAAACCTCGCGGGGTATGGGTGTGTAACATCCCGCGAGTTCTCCTGAGCTCCGCTGAGTCGTTGTCCCCGTGGCCAGGCCGTTCTTCCTGGTTGAGGTGCTGCTCAGCCTTGTGACGCGCTGTCGTACGGGATCTGCGCGAGTTCCGTGCCCCTGTCTCAACGGATCTCGAACCGGTTGTGGACCGGCCGGGATCGATGGTCCCCGGCCGGGCGCGCAGCTTCGGGACCTGCCCCGTGATGCCGAGGTTGTGAGCCTGGCAGCTGGTCTCCCAGTTCCTTGATTTCGCGGAACAGTTGGCGTTGGCGTTCATCGCCCGCACCGGCGCCTTCTACGTACGCGAACTGCCGGGTGGTCTGACGGATGCCGAGAAGGTGGAACTCGCGGCGGCCTTGGTGGAGGACAAGATTCTCCGAGCCAGCGGATGACGCCGCACGGTCCGCAGTCTGGCCGGGCGCAGTCGTACGCGGCGCTCCGCCCGGCCCGTGGCCCGAGTTCGCTCGTCCTGGATGCCCTCGAACTGCTGGGGCGGCGGCACGGGCGGGCCCTGGATATCGGTGCGGGACCGCTGAGCGACGCCCGCCACCTGCTGCGGGCGGGCTTCGACGTCGACGCCGTCGACCCTGATGCGGAGACCCTCCTGTGCGCCATGCGGCTCGGTAACTCCCGGCTGACTGTGATCCCCCGCGACATCCGCGAGGCCGGGATCCCAGCGGGCCGGTATGACCTGGTCCTCGCCGTTCACGTACTGCCGTTCCTGCCGCGGCGGGACCTGCCGGGCGTCGTGGCGGCGATCCAGGCCGGACTGACCGAAGGTGGCCTGTTCTGCTGCACCTTCTTCGGCGTCAACGACTCCTGGGCCCGATGGGGCCGACCCATGACCTTCCTGACACCGCCCGAGGTGCACGGACTGTGCACCGGCCTGCAGTCCGTGGTCGTCACCGAGCGGGAGTACGAGGGGCACGACGCCCACGGCAGACCGAAGCACTGGCACATCGTGTGGGCGATCATGCGGCGAGGCGAGGTGGCGCGAACCACGGGCGGCGAACATCTCGTCAGCACACCGATGCGCGGCGGAGGCGACCTTGGAGAGGTTCCGAGTCGACCGGCAGCGGCCGGCAGCGACCCCCTTGAGGGCGCCAGCCCAGTGACCCATACGGCCGTGCCCCGGTCGGGTGAATGCCGCGCGTCCGCGAGTCCACCCTCGAAGGCCTCGACACCGCCGCCCGCAAGGGCAAACACGGCGGCCGACCCCCGGTCATCACCGAGGACATGCTCCACACCGTCCTCCGGCGACGCGCGGCCGGCGAGTCCGTCGAGCAGATCCAGCCGGACCTGATCATCCCCACCGGCAAGCGCAAGGGGCACAGCCCCTCCGTCGCGAGCATCTACCGGGCCCTCGCGGAACACGAGAAGGCCCAGGCGTACCCCGAGGCCGTCAAGGCGGCCCAGGCCGACTTCGCCGCCCTCCGCCAACGCTCAGCGACAGCCACCGCCACCCAACCCGGCTAACGCCAAAACGCGGTCCGATCCTCCCCGAGGGCCGTTGAGGAGCATCTGAACGAAAACCGGCTGGCCAGACGTCCCGGCCGGTCACCGGCCGGGAGCCGCAGGTTCCTCGCTTCTACAGGACGGCGATGGTGAATCCGCGTCGAAGGCGGCCCTGCCCGTGTGGGCGGAGCCGCCTTCGAAGCGCGTGCCGGGTCAGACGGTGGAGGCGAGCCAGCCGATGGTCTCGGTGGTGTGCTTGCCATCGCTCTTGGTGGCGCCGGCGTGCACCTCGTTCATGCGGATGAGGAAGCCTGTGGTGGTGACCTCGTGGATGCGGATGCCCGGAGTCTCGGGACCGTTGAAGGTCTGCGTCAGCGGGAAGACCACGACGTCGGTGCCCGACGGGAACGGGGTCGGGAACGTGACCCGCGTGAACGTCGAGGTGTTGCCACCGGTCGTCTCGATCGCGTTGTCGGACCGCAGCTCGATCTTGCCGGTCTGGATGAAACTCATCGTCGTGCTCCCATGCTCTGCGGCCTGCGTACGCTCGGCCGTCGCAGACATTCGACCGGACACGCGTCGCGAAGTTGGCTTTATGGCCCAAAGCCCCCCAAACGAGTGGTCGCCTTCAAGGCGGCGGGCAATCATGCCGGTGATCCATTCGATCGCGCGGCGCAAGCCGGACAGCAAACGATCCCTTGAAGCGTGGGGGCGAATACGGTGGGCCGACGGCGGTTTCACCAGCGGCCTTGTCCTTCCGTTCCTACCTGGGCCCCGAACTCCACCGGGCCGCACTCCAGCAGAGCCCCGTCCTGGCCGCTGAATCTGGCGGACCCGCCGAGCGCAAAGCCCACCGGGTCTACGCCGCCCGCCGAGTAGCCGTCGGGCACAGCCCCTCCGTCGCGAGCATCTACCGGGCCCTCGCGCAACACGAGAAGGCCCAGGCTGACTTCGCGGCCCTGCGTCAGCGCTCAGCGACGGCACTCACCAGCTCACAGCGGAGTCGCTACTGACCGGTCCAATTCTCCCCAAGGGCCGAGAGGGTGAAGCCCGCCGCACCTGGGGAGTGCCCGGCCTGGCTCCGGCGACACCGCCCGCCCCGCCACGCGCCGATGGGTCCGGGGCTCTTCCCATGGAATTCTGCACGGACGCCGTTGTCGACCGGTGAGGGACCTCTCCCGACGGCCCGCCCGGACCGGAGCGGCCGGTCGCCTCGGGGGCGGCCGGCCACGCCCGCCTCGACGCGCTCGCCATCGCCCCGGCGGAGGAGGCCGACCTCCCCGGTCTGCTGACCCTGGCCGAACGCCACGAGGGCGCCGAGTCGGCCCGTCTCCTCGGCCGCTGGTGGGGTCACCCCGCGGCCACCTGGGCCACCATTCGTACCGGTACGCCCGCCCCGGCGCGGCCGGGAGCCGGTTCCGGTGTCGCGGCGGAGGCGGCAGCGGAACCCCCGGCCGGGTTCTACGTCCTGCTCGCCCTGCGACCCGACGCGTACGCGGACCCCGTGACCACCACCGACCCGGCCGCGGCCGCCGCCGTGGCATGGCTCGGGGGTGAGGGGGAACTGCGCGCGGGCGAGTACGCCCTGCTGCTGCGGGCCTGGCTGGACCGGGACGCCTACCAGGGCGTGTCCGCCGTCCAGACGCTGCTCACCCTCCAGTTGACCCACCACTACCTCGCCGGGGACAGGCGCCCCGCCCTCACCCTGCTGCCCTTCGCCGACCCCGGGTTCTGGGCCGACGGGCTGGCGTACACCGACTTCGCCCGCCTCCCGGAAGCCGACTTCACCATCGGCTCCCGCACCCACGGGGTGTTCGTCCACGACTGGCGTTGCACGCCCCCGCTGGCCTGGCTGAGCCTCCTGGGCGAGCGGGAGTCGGCCACCGACCCGCTGGCCGTGGCACCGCCCGCCCCCGGACGACGACGGGTCCTCGACGCGGAGACCTTCGCGAGCGGTGTCCGCGAGGCCCTTCGCAGCCTCGGCCGTGTCGGCGGTCTGAGGGCGAACCCCCTGCTCGCCTCCCGGATGGTGGCCGCACGGGCCGGAGAGGCCGCGAGCCAGGACGAACGGGCCGCCGCCCTGGCCGAGGTGCTGCGGGAGGCCGCCGGAGAACTCCAGGCCGCGCCGCACGACAGACGTGCGCACCGCGCGCTGCACCACACCCACTTCCAGCCCGTGGGCACCCAGCAGGGTGCCGCCGACCTGCTGAACCTGCCCCTGTCCACCTATCGGCGGCACCTCGCGGCGGGGGTACGGCGGCTCACCGAGGAACTGTGGCGCCGGGAGCTCGATGCCTGATCCTGATCCCTGATGCCTGAGCGGACAGCGCGGTCCACGCCCGGGTCACACCGCTGCCCTTCCGGTCCTGTCGGTCGTCCACAGGAACAGGGCGAGGGCGGGCGGGGCTCGCCGTCGGGACACAGCGCCCGCAGTCCACGGCGGACGCGGTCACTCACCGACTCTCCCCCTCCCGCACGGCCGCGGAGACAGCGGACCCCGGCCCGTCGGGCGGCGCCGAGCGGGACGTGCCGGTGTGCCCATCCACGGTGTGCACCCCCTGCAGCTCCGGGTGATCATGCGGATACCATTCCAGCCGCCGGTGGAGCTCCGGGCCCACGCCCGTCGCACCGGCCTGCTTCCCCTGCCCGTGTCCGTAGCGCGGCCCCGGTACATCGCCGTGCGGCCTGGAAAGGCACTTCCACTCGCGTCTACGCGGTCATCGCCAAGGACCGCTGGGGCAACCAGCTGTCCCCGAACGACCCGCAGACGGCGACCGCCACCGTCACCGAGCTGGACCTGCGGCCGACCGTGACCGTCCCCGAGGGCGGACGCCTCAACGGCGCGAGCTGGACCGGCGTGGTCTACGGGCCCGACGCGCCCACCTTCTGGTGGCACTGCAACGTCGCCACCCTCTGCGACCCGATCGCCGGGTACCGCGTCAGCCGGTGGAACCCGGCCACCAAGGCGTACGAACCGCTCCACACCGGGCTGTTGCCGGCCGCGGACCGGAGTTACTCGGACACCGGTGCCCAGCCGGGCGGCGCCTACTTCTACGTCTTCGAGGCGGTCCGGGCCGACGGCTCCTCCGTCGCTCTGTACAACTGGCAGAGCATCCGCACGAACCTGGTCTGACCCCCTGCGTCGCCACGTGCGACGGTTCGCGGGCGATGGCCGGGGACCGTCACGAGATCCCGTTCGGCCGCGAGGCCGGGCGGGATCTCGCCGCTTCCGGGGGCGAGCGGCCGTGGTGATCACGGTAGGACTCTGTCCCACCAACACGGCCTCTCGTTGGCGAGATGGCCCACCGACCAGTCGGCCGGGCGGTCGCGGGCGGCGTCGTTGCCCCACACCGCGCGGGCCGGGAAGTGCTGGAGACGGCGCGGGCCGCTGTGACCGAGCGCCTCGGCGAGCGTCCAGCGGTTCGCCCGCTCCACGCCCACACGATCCACAGCTGCCGTGTCTGAGATGTCTGGGACTCAGAGGTGAATTCCGCAGGGGAGTGGCAGAAGCACCCATTTGCCGGAGAGCAGCACCCTTGGTTCCCACCTAGGTTGGGACAGTGAATGTTCAGCGGATTGGATCTTCACCGTGCTGTACCGACGAAGGAGGAAAGCATGGCAGGCAAGGCCAGCGTCGTGTTCGCCCACGGCTTGTGGGCTGATGGCTCGTGCTTCGCAAAGCTCATCCCCGCACTCCAGGCTGAGGGTCGCGAGGTCTTCGTCTCGCAGCACGGCCTCGACTCGCTCGAAGGCGACGTTGCCTGCGTTACCCGCGCGATTGACCACGTGCCCGGCCCGGTCGTGCTCGTGGGCCACTCCTATGGCGGAACGCTGATCACCAAGGCGGGTGTGCACGACCGGGTGGGCGCTTTGGTGTACATCTGCGCGCTTGCCCCGGACGACGACGAGACCTCGACGCAGCACTTGGGCGCATTCCCGAGCTCGCCGGTTTTCGAGCACCTCAAGGTGGCTGACAACCGCATCTACCTCAAGGAGTCGGGCATCGGCCACTTCTGCGGCGACCTGCCTCTGGAGGAGCAGAAGCTCGTGCTGGCGACCGCCAACCCGCCGATCGCGGACCTCTTCGACCAGCAGGTTCCCGGCAACGCCTGGCGAGCCAAGCCGAGCTGGTTCATCGTGGGGACCCAGGACCGCACGGTGAACCCGGACCGGCAGCGGGCTTCCGTCGAACGCATGAAGGCCACGACCGTCAGCCTCGACAGCAGCCACGTCCCGATGCTCTCGCAGCCCGAGGCCGTCCTGGACGTCATCCGCAACGCCGCGAAGACCCTGGAGTAGGGCCGAGGACCGCGAAGCACGCCTCCTTTGGGCATCCGTCCGCGCCGCCGCAGCCGCGCGTTCGTTCGCGCATGACCGCCGACCTCAAAGATCACGATCTACAGCTGCCGTGCCGCCCGTGTCGCCTCCGGCCTTGGGGACCACAACCCCGGCAACAACACCTACCACCCCGGCGATTGCCCGTTCGGGCTGCTGCGCCGGGCACCGGGCTGTCGGGGGACGGGTACGCGGTCGCCAACACGGTGCCGATCGTCCTCTCCATCCTGCTGATCGGAGGGGCCCTCACCGCGGTCCTCGTGCACGAGCCGGTCCTCGGCCGCGACCGGCACCCCGGTGATCGCGCTCGCCGCCGTTCTGCTCGCCACGCCCGGGCGGCTGACCGGTAGGACGGAGTGAACCTCAGGGCGGCGGCCGACGTCGGTGCCGGCGCGGTGCGGCCTGGACGGCTCGTGATCCCCGGGGTGTTCAGGACCGGGTCATGGCGTCACGACGGCGAAGTCCGGGTCGACCGGGCCGAGCAGGTCGACCAGCCGGCCGAGGTCGGCGGGGTCGCCCTCGACGCTCACGGTGCCGTCGGCGAGCGCCGTCGCAATGTCTCGGCCTTCGGCGACGAGAGCGATGAGCGCCGGCCGGGTGAGGGTGAACGTCGTGGAACCGGGTGCGGGGCCGTCGGCGACGCGCTGGTTCAGCGCGCCGTTGCGCACCTCGGTCACGTGGGTGGTCCCCTCGTCGGTGACGACCCAGGACAGCACGATGTGCTCGTCCCAGGCGCGCGGGCCGTCGATCCGGATACCGACACCGGCGAAGACCTGCTGGACCGTCAGCGCCGCCATGATGTCGGGTGAGGCCGCGGTGCTGGGCGTGCCGAACTGCCCGTGCCTCAGTTCGTGGGCGCCGGAGAGGAACGCGTTGCGCCAGGTGCCGTTCTCGGCCCCGAAGCCGAGCTGTTCGAACGCGTCGGCCTGCAGGGTGCGTGCGCGGGTGTGGTCCTCGTCGGTGAACAGGACGTGGTCGAGGACCTCGACCGCCCAGCGGTAGTCGCCCTGGTCGAACGCCCGCCGGGCGGTGTCGACCGCCGCGTCCGGGCCGCCCATCGCCGCGACGTACCGTCGTGCGGCCGCGACCGGCGGGTGCCCCCACAGGTGGGCGGGGTTGCCGTCGTACCAGCCCATGTAGCGCTGGTAGATGGCCTTCACGTTGTGGCTGACCGTGCCGTAGTAGCCGCGGGCGGACCAGGTGGCTTCCAGCGCGGGCGGCATCCGCAGCGTCTCGGCGATCTCCGCGCCGACGCAGCCCACGTTCAGCAGGCGCAGGGTCTGGTCGTGGATGTAGGAGTACAGGTCGCGTTGCGTGCTCAGGAACTCCACCGCGTCCGGGCGTCCCCAGGTCGGCCAGTGGTGGGAGGCGAACACGACGTCGAGCTCCTCGCCCCACAGGCTGATGGTCTCCGTGAGGTAGTCGGCCCAGGCGCGGGCGTCGCGTACTTGCGCACCGCGGAGGGTGAGAACGTTGTGGAGCGTGTGGGAGGTGTTCTCCGCGGTGCACAGGGCCCGGTGATCGGGAAGGTAGAAGTTCATCTCGGCGGGTGCCTCGGTGCCCGGCGTGACCTGGAAGACGAACCGGACACCGGCGGTGGTGAGCGTCTGACCGGTCCTCGTGATGGAGATCGTGGGAGGGATCAGGGTCGCTTCGCCGGTCGAGACGGTCTGGCCCAGGCCGGAACCGATCTGCCCGTACGGTCCCTTGGCCAGCGCGGCACCGTACATGTAGCCGGCGCGGCGGGCCATCGCCGTGCCGGCGAACACGTTCTCCGACACCGCGTGTTCCATGAAGCCGTCCGGCGCGATGATCTGCGTACGTCCCGAGGCGACGTCGTCGGCGCTGACGATGCCCTTCACCCCGCCGAAGTGATCGATGTGGGAATGGCTGTAGATCACCGCCGCGACCGGGCGCGCGCCCCGGTGCTCGGTGTAGAGGGCGAACGCCGCGGCCGCCGTCTCCTTGCTGATCAGCGGATCGACGACGACGACACCGCTGTCGCCCTCGATGACGCTCATGACCGACAGGTCGAAGCCCCGCAGCTGGTAGATGCCGGGAACCACCTCGAACAGCCCGTCCTCGATCAGCAGCCGCCCCTGGCGCCACAGACTCGGATTCACCGTCTCCGGTGCCTCCCCGTCCATGAACCCGTAGGCGTCCAGGTCCCAGACGACCCGTCCGTCCGCCGCGGTGATCTGCCGGACGGCACTGCGGGCGACGAACCCGCGGGCGGCGTCCGCGAAATCCCGCTCGTCGGCCATCGGCATCGCCGCGACCGCGTCCGCCAGGGATCCACGCGTCGCCTCGGTGGCTCGGTTCTGGCTCAAGGTAACTCCGTTCGAGCGACTCGGAACGCACGATACCCACATGATCCCGGCATACGTGGTCAGCCACCTCGCGGCTGTCCGTGTCGTTGCGGCGTAAACCGCGATGAGCCGCCGGGCGGCTTCACCGGCGGCGCGTGCGGTCACGGGGCACCTGACGGGCCCGCTCCGCGTCCGTACGGTCCTCGATCACGGGTGCGGCCGCGGGGCCGACGTCGCCCGCTACCGGGCCGCCGGGCTGGACGCGGACGGGTACGACCCACGAGGGTTTCGGATGGCCGCGCCCACAGCGGGACGGCTACGGCCTGGTGACCCGCATGTTCGTCCTCAACGCACTGCCCGCCCCCGGGGCACGGATGATCTGAGGTATCCGGTCCCGTACCAGCTTGCCCGTGGTGAGCCGCGCGAGCGCTCGTGAGGAGCGACTTCTCGGTCGGGGACGGCGCAGCGGATCCACAGCGCTGGGGTGCCCTGTCGAGCGGCGTGGTCACCGATCCACAAGGTGGCCGGCCGGCCGGGCCGATGGGCCTGCCGGCTTTGCCGGCGAGCCCCTGACGGACCCACTAGCCCGGGTGCCGGTTGCCCACCGAGCCTCAAATCGACCGGGAGAGATAACCGTGACAACCGTCCTGATCGCCGGAGGGGCCGGCTACATCGGCAGCACCGTCGCCTCCGCATGCCTCGACGCGGGTATCACCCCCGTGATCCTCGACAACCTCGTCCGAGGGCGGAGGGAGTTCACCGAGGGTCGCACCTTCTACGAGGGCGACATCGCGGACGGCCCGCTGATCGACCGGATCTTCGCGGAACACCCGGACATCTGCGCCGTGGTGCACTGCGCGGCGCTGATCGTGGTGCCGGAGTCCGTGGCGGACCCGATCGGGTACTACGAAGCGAACGTCAGCAAGTCCTTGTCCTTCGTCGGCCACCTGCACCGCAACGGCTGCGACCGGATCATCTTCAGCAGCTCTGCCTCCATCTACCGGGCCGAGGACGGCTCGCCGGTCAACGAGGATTCGCCTCTGGCTCCGCAGAGCCCCTACGCGCGGACCAAGGCGGTGTGCGAGGGCATGTTCGCCGACATCGCCGTGGCCGGGCCCCGGGTGCTGTCCCTGCGGTACTTCAACCCGGTCGGGGCCGACCCCCGGCTGCGTACCGGGCTTCAGCTGAGGCGGCCCAGCCACGCTCTGGGGGTGCTCATCCGGGCGCACCAGGAAGGGCGGCCGTTCCCGATCACCGGCACGAACTATCCCACCCGTGACGGCACGGGCATCCGTGACTCGTGCACGTGTGGGACCTCGCCGCAGCGCATGTCGCGGCGATCAAGCACTTCGATTCCATCCTCACCGAGTCCGAACGTTCGATCGCGATCAACCTCGGCACCGGCTCGGGCACCACGGTGCGGAAACTGTGCGATGCCTTCAACAGGGTCGTCACCACGCCCCTGACGACCGTGGACGCCGACCCGCGGCCCGGTGACGTAGCAGGCGGCTACACCAAGAGCGACCGGGCAGCCGAGTTGCTGGGGTGGACGCCGAAGCTGTCCGTGGAAGATGGCATCCGATCCGCCCTGGAGTGGATTCCGGTACGCGACGATCCACGCTCGATGTCCCGCATGAGCTGGTCGAGCATGTCTCCTGGCTGATCCATGCCCGTCGGCAGGAGCTGAAATCTCCATGGCGGCGCCTGGGTTGCTTCAAGCAGGCCCTCCTGGCCCTGGCGCATCTACGGAAGAACGAGACGTTCCCGCAGCTCGCGGCAGGTTTCGGGGTCTCCACGGCGACGGCCTGGCGGTACGTCGACGAGACCCTGGACGTCCTGGCGGCGCGGGCGCCCGGCCTGCACGAGGCTCTCGTCGGGCTGGGTGAGGGCGACTTCGTCATCGTTGACGGCACCCTCGTCGGCACCGACCGCGTCCGCGCGGACGAGCCGTACTTGGAATGCGGCGGCGGGGATGTTGATGCCGGCAGCGCGCTCGGCGAGGGAGATGGTGAGGGCGGTACCGGCGATGCCGCGGCGCACTTGGAGGTAGGTCTCCATGTCGCCGGGGGTGCCGCGGAGCCGTCCTATGGCCTCGTGGGCCTGGGCAGCGAAGTAGTACTCCCATTCGTGGGCGGTACCGGCCACCCAGCCTGGGTGCGCGCCGTCGCTGCTACGCGCCCAAAGGTCGGCGAACGCCACCGAGCACGCATCCGCCCCTGATGCGGGGGCAGCGCCGTGCACGATGTCGATCAGTTGCTGGCACAGGGTCGCGGCGCGGGCGGGGTCCTGTCCGAGGGGGTCGTCGAACTGGTCGTCGAAGACGAAGAAGAACGCCATCGCGTCCGCACACAGGTCCAGGGCCGGCCCGGTCGCGTAAGGGAAGCCGCAGGCGGCCAGGAGCGGCATGTCCCACGGCGTGTACCACTGAAGCGAGCGGCCCTCCCCAACCAGACCCATCCGCCGCACCCACGCCAGATTACGCTGCCGCGCGCCCTCCAGATCTGGGCTGAGGGAGCTCGGGAAGGGGAGGCGGAGCTCGATGTCCTGCGGCACGATGTCCTCCGTAAAGCGCGCTGGTCACAGCCGGGTGGAGTCCCCACCAGCTTCCGATGTGGAGCTCACGATCCCTCGGTTCTGGGGTGTGACGAAGCTGGCTGTCAGTCAGATAGTGGCCGGTTTCCACTGGCGTTGACCTCAAGGCAGCGCGGAGGGCTGTGCCTCCGTTCGCGGCCTCCGGAGCATGGAGAACGGCCTCGATGACCTGACCGAGTGGGAAGTCACGACGGCACAAACAGACATTCGCCCATCCGAGGGACGGCAGCCGGGCCGGAAAGCGACCGGGCCCCTTCGGCGATGGCAGCCATCGGGACGGCGTCGGCCAGCGGCCTCGGCCCCGTTCGCGCCGATGTGCGCGCTGGCGACGTCCGACTGGGCGCAGGCGCCGTCGGCCGTGGAGTATCAGATTGCGTCAGGCTCGGAGGTGAGTGCCTTCAGGGTGGTGTCCAACCAGTGCAGCTCGGTGCGGCTGGTGGCGCGTGCGATGGCCAGCAAGCCCTGGCGGAAGGGGTCGTCGAAGTCCTCTGCACCGAGCGGGCGTTCGCCCTCGTAGAAGAAGCTGCTCGGCTCCTGGAGGAAGGTCAGGCGGCGGCGGAGAACTGCGGCTTGCTGGCCGGGGTCCTCCAGGTGGCGCAGGAAGGCCAGGACGGTGAACCAGTGGTTCTCGTCGCTGATCTCGACGCCGTCGGCCTCACGCAGGCGTCGGCGCAGGTCGTCCTGGCCCATGCCGGTCAGGGTGAGGACGTGCCGGGGTGCCGCCCGGGCGCCGGGCTCGGTCTGCCGGCTCAGCAGCCCGGCCTTCTCCAGTCGCTTGATGGCCGGATAGAGCGTGCCGTCAGCGATCGGCCGGACGTGGCCGGTGAGATGCGCGACGCGACGCTTCAGCTCGTAGCCGTGCAGCGGCTGTTCGTACAGGAAACCCAGGATGGCCAGTTCCAACACCACCCCATCATGCCTCACCGCCTCTATATATCGGAGCCGATGTATAGTCTTGGCGATGCTTTCGGATTGCCGGGCTACCGGCTACCGGACATACGACCGAGCGATCGAGTGATGGAGGAGGAGCCATGCGCGACGCCCAGGTGACCCCCGAAGGGGCACGAATCCGCTGGGTGGAGATGCCCGGAGACCCCCGGCGTGCCACCCGTGTCTACCTGCACGGGCTCGGCGCCTCCGCCGCGCCGTACTTCGCGGCCTCCGCCGCGCACCCCGCCCTGGCCGGCCACCGCTCGCTGCTGGTCGACCTCCTGGGCTTCGGCATCAGCGACCGCCCCGCCGACTTCGCCTACACCTTGGAGGGCCATGCCGACGCCGTGGCGGCGGCCGTGGAGGCGGCCGAGGTCCGGGCGGCGGACGTCATCGGGCACAGCATGGGCGGCGCGGTGGCCATCGTGCTGGCCGCCCGCCACCCGCACCTGGTCGGCCGACTCGTCCTGGTCGACGCCACCCTCGACCCGGTGCCCGTAGTGCACGGCCAGCCCGGGGTGAGCGGCATCGCCGCCTATACCGAGGAGGAGTTCCTGGCCAGCGGGTGGCACCAGGTTCGCCAGAACGTCGGGCCGCACTGGTGGTCCACCATGCGGCTGGCCGGGCGTGAGGCGCTGTACCGCAGCGCGATGCACCGAGCCCTCGGCACCGAGCCCGCCATACGCGACATACTGATGGCCCTGCCGATCCCGCGCACCTACCTGCGGCCGGAGGCCAACCAGCCGCTTCCCGGCGCGCAGGAACTCGCTCGGGCGGGAGTCGAGGTGGTATCGATCCCGGACTGCGGACACAACATCATGCTCGACAACCCGGAGGCCTTCGCCCATGCCACCGCCTGCGCCCTGCGAGAGGCCTGACACTGAACCGGGATTCGGTGGTGGTAGTACGGGGTGCGGACGGTTGAGCCGGCGCCCGGGTAGGCGCGGTCCGCGAGGATGAAGATCTGGCGGGTGAGGCAGGCTTGGACGATGCCGTGGGCTCGGGCCGCGGTCAGGTCGTGGGTGCGGCCGGGCAGAGCGCGGGAGAACCACAGGGGTGCCGTCCGGCCGTGCGATGACCTGCACGTTCATCCCGTGGCGGCGGTGCTTCATCGAGTAGTACGGCTCGTCCGCGCGGACGCGGTCGGTGCCGACGAGGGTGCCGTCAACGATGACGAAGTCGCCCTCACCCAGCCCGACGAGAGCCTCGTGCAGGCCGGGCGCCCGCGCCGCCAGGACGTCCAGGGTCTCGTCGACGTACCGCCAGGCCGTCGCCGTGGAGACCCCGAAACCAGCAGGGCCCCTCGAACGCCGGTGTGTTGAGTGAAGTCACCACGCCAACGACCAGGGGCCCTGCCCTGTCACCACTGACCTCCCTGACCAGCACCTTCACTCCGTCAGAGGCGGGATGAAAAGGGTTCAGTGAGGGCATAGTGCGTGTGGAGAGATCATGCTGTGCTCGTGGGCGGAGCTCGTGGCCGACGAGCGGGCATACGGGCTCTCGGCGTGGCCCCAGACGAACCTCGGCAAGGCGACTGAGCTGTTGCGTCAGGCCGTTGCCGAGGTAAGGGTCTCCGATCAGGGGGTCCTTCGGGTGCTGTTCGCGGGCGGATGGCGTCTGCTGGTGCCGACCAGTGACGAACGGTCAGCGTGGACGGTGGCGGTCCAGGGCGGTGGGCTTCTCACCGCGAGACCCGGGGGCGGGGTGGCGGTGAGCGGCTCCAGCTCCGGCATCAGGTCGTAGTCCGACCTCGTTCGGTGATCTGGGCTTCGAGGTCGGCGACGCGCCGGTCCAGGAAGCGGAGGTCGGCGCGCGCGGCTTCGAGTCGCCTCGGCGTTCAGCGCGCGTTCACGCCAGGTCGACTCGCGCCCGTCCTCCTGCTCGGCGAGGCTTCGGCGGCTCCGGCCTCAGGGTCGTCGTGGAGGAGGGTGCGGGAGACGTCCGCGCGGCGGGCGCCGGCGGCGACGCCGACCGGGGCTTTTTCGCGGCGGAGGCGGGTGATGGCCTCATGGGCCCCCGTCCGAGCGCGGTCCGTGTCTTGCGGTGCCGGGCGGCGAGAGTCTCGGCGGTACGGGCCCGGGGACGGTGGCCGGTGTTCACGGGACCTGCCCTGCCATGTCGTCCGCGCTTTCGGAACCAGAAGAGGCTCCGTCCTTACCGGCCCTCGTCGAGGGGGACGTCGCCGAGCCGAACACTGAGCTGGGTGCCCAGTTCCCGGAACCCCAGAGCTACAGCCACACGCCGTGATGGACAGGACCGTGCTCTCCACTGCGGCAGCAACCCGGCATCGAGCGCATGGGCCACTGCTGCGGACGCCACGACCCGGGCCAGGCGCCGGCCCCGACAGTGGGGGGCAACCAGCACACTCAGGTGGGCTACCGACTGCGGCCAGGACCGGTACCCGGCTGCAGCTACCACCTCATCGCCCCGACGAAGACAGAACGCTGGAGAAGAGATGTCCTCCAGACCGCTCTCGTCTGTTTCCTCCTCCCCCGCCAGGGCCAGCAGCGCGACCAGGCCGCCATCACCGCTCGGCGACTGCTCGACCCCGATGCCTTCATGCGCGGGAAGAAAGCCGTCGTGGCCGAGATAGAAGAGCGAAGCCGGCCCGAGAACATCGAGAACGGGCAGCACCGCACGCAGACGAGCGACGTCAACGACCTCTTCGTGGGTCATCCTCCGCGCGGCGTCGTCCACCAGCCCGGCAGCCTGCACGCTCGGCGCAGTGACGAGGACGGCGTCACCGATCCGCACGATCCCGGTCCACGATGGCGGACACAACCGTGACCCGGGCGCGACCACGACCTGTGCCCCTCCTGAAGGACGGAACTCGACCGGTGAGCCCGCCAGCTCCGCCCAGAGCTCCCGGGCGCGCACAAGCAAGAGATCGTCAGCCATGGCCGCATCCTGCCGTCTCCGCAGCCGAGGCGCGGCAGGATTCCTACCGGACAGCCCATACCGCAAAACATCACCTGCTCGGGCTGCCCATCACGCCTTGGGCGACTTGTAGATGGTGGCGGCCATCGCTCCCAGTTGCTTGTTGGCCTTGAGCGCGAGGTCGATGGCATCGCTCACGGAGTCACTGGGCACCGGAATGTTGTTCACGTAGATCGCGAAGGCGTAGCGGCGGCCGTCCTTCGCATCGATATAGCCTGCGAGCGCCTTCGTGCCGAGAGCCAGCTTGCCCTGGTAGGAACTGACCAGGGTGCCGGTCTTCGCACGGATGTGTCCTGCGGCGGGATCGGTGCGCTCGATGACGTCGGCAAGCGAACCGTCGACGCCCATGCTCGGCATGGAGTCGTAGAAGACGTCGAAGTCGTCCTGTCGTGCCAGGTGCCGCAGCAGCGCCACCTGGGCAGTCGGCGTCGCCTTGTCGCCGGGGAGGCCCTGGGCATCGACGAGGCTCACTGCATTCGGATCCACACCTGAGTGAGCGAGGAACTCCTTCTCGATCTTCATGCCGTCCGCATGGGTTCGTTGCCCGTTGTGTGCTGCCATCAGCGGCGGCAGAAGGTTCGCCCCGAGATTGTGGCTGACCTTGTTGATCAGCTTTGCGTACTCCTTGAAGGGCGGAGAAGTGTAGGTCGCCGATACGGGCAGCGAGCTCACTTCCGCCGACGGAGGAAGCTTGCCGTCGGGGTTCGCTCCCAGCGAGGGGGCGGATACGCTGACGCCGTTTCTGGCGAGTGCCTCGATGAGGACGGTGCGGGCGAACGCCGCCGGGTCGGGAACCCGGTAGGTCGTCACGAAGGGAGCCTTCACGTCCGCGGGCACGGAACCTCGGACCCGAATACGACCAGGACTCACGCTTTCGGTCGTCACCGTCGGCTTGCTTCCGGCGGGTGTGGTCGTCACCTGCGCGTCGACGCCGAAGGCGGCCGTCTTCGGGCGCCAGTCGACCTTGGCTGGCTCGCCGGGTGCCCCCGGCGTGATGAGCACGTCGATCAGGTTGTCGTTGACGATGGTCGGAGTGACCGGCACCCCGCCGATCGACACCGGATCCCAGAGTCGGTCGTCGATCACCACGTCGCCGTCGACATGGCGGACTCCACTGGCCGCGACCTGTCGAGCCAGCTCGTTGACACCCGCCAGCGGATCCTCTTCGGTGATGGTCGCCATGCCGGGTACGGCGTTGGCGTCATAGTGGTCGAAGTCGGGGACGTCCAGTCCGCCTGACGCGGTGGTCCGCCCACCGAGTGCCAGATCGCCGCTCCCGACCAGGATGAGATCGCCGGAGAGCCGCCCGTCCGCGGAGACCGTACCCGAATGCACCACGGGCGTACGGAAGCGATGGTCGTCACCCAGGACATCGAGCGCAGCACTGACCGCGAAGGTCTTGGCCGTCGAACCGGTCATGAACTGAGAATCGGCGCCCTTGGATTGGACGACCTTCCCCGTCTGCAGATCGGCGACCTGCAGGCCCCACTGGCCCGACGACCACAGCGCGGTACTCATGAGCTTCTGCAGGTCGGCGCTTACCCGTGTAGCACCCGCTGCCGGAGGGGCCGAGTTGTCCGTGGAGTTGTGGGAGCACGCCGTCATCGCCACGGCAGCCGTCATCGAAGCGGCGAGCGCCAGGGCTGTACGCCGCCGTACCCGAGGTGTCTTGATTCCGGAGAGGGAGTTGCTTGACATTCGTTCTTTCCTGTTCGACTTTCGCGCTCGATCGAACGCTTCCGGCCTGGTTGCTGCGCGGTGGCTAGGACTTCCCGCCCTTGCCGATGGCGATGCTGCCGTTGCGGGTCCGGACGGCCACGGAATGGCCGCTCGCGTCGTCCTTCGCGACGTTCACGGTGACGTCGCCCTTCTTCGCGGCCGTGCGGACCGCGTACTTCGATTCCGGCAGGCCCAGCTCGACGTTGCCGTCCCTGCTCTGCACGTCGACCAGGTCGGGCACGGCGGCCAGGCCCAGGTCGACGTTGCCGTTCCGCGACGTGACGCTGACGGACCGGGCGCAGATCCCGTCGCCCTCGATGCTTCCGTCGCCGCCTTCCAGGGCCAGCTTGGCTCCGTGGAGGTCCGACAGCCGGACGTCGCCGCCGGCGGTCCGGCCGAGAAGTCCGCGGTGAGACTCGACACGGCGACGAACAGCGCGCCGAAGACGATCGCCGTCCCCGCGTAGATCGCCCCCTCGTAGACCATCGACCGGGTGACCACGCCCGGCCGCGCACCGGCCACCGTCACGACGGCGGAGTCACGGGCGCGCTCCCGCCCGACGAGGGCGATCACGGCGAGGCCCCCGACCCAGGACACGACGAAGACCCAGCCCAGCACGACCAGGATGTTGTCCAGCCCGGCGCTGCCTCCGGGCATGACCTTCCCCATCACCATGAAGAGGCCGACGAACGACAGGGAGAGTGCGGAGGGCAGCACCGTGGTGACGCTCCTCGTCGCGCGGGCCCGGCACGACTGCACGGCAAGGTGCCAGGCGACACCGCGCGAGGGCACCAGCGCCGTCCAGAGCTTCATCAGCGGGGTGAGCACCCACGGCCCCATCAGCAGCAGCAGGCAGACGAGGAAGAGGTTCCCGGCGAACGCGAAGGCCGTCCGCTGGGCGAGCCCGCCCTTGAGTTCGAGGCCCAGGCCGGGGACCCACATCCCGACCACGCCGGCGAGCAGGCACAGGGCGAGGCCACCGCGGGCTACGCCCGGCCGCGCCGGGGGATCGGAGAAGTCCCGGAAGGCGCGCAACTCCGGCGTCCTGGCGGCCCGCCGGGTGACGCCCCAGCCCCCGAGCAGGCACGGAACCAGTCCGAACAGCACGCTCACGCCGACGTACCAGAACCGGAACCCGACCGAGGCCCCGTGCAGTTCGAGACCCGTCCCCTTCCACTGCGCGAGGGCGACACCCGCGACCAGCAGGGCGAGCGGTGCGGCCAGCGCGCCGGCCACCGCGCCCAGCACCACCATCTCCGTCCGCAGGATGAACCTGACCCGGTGGCGCGGAACCCCGAGGATCACCCACAGGGCGTGCTCGCGCCGCTGGGCCGTCAGCATCAGACCGACCGCGGAGGCGACGACGCCCACG
Organism: Streptomyces sp. AB3(2024); assembly: GCF_041862025.1. Classification (NCBI taxonomy): domain Bacteria; kingdom Bacillati; phylum Actinomycetota; class Actinomycetes; order Kitasatosporales; family Streptomycetaceae; genus Streptomyces; species Streptomyces sp. AB3(2024). The sequence goes on along the minus strand of NZ_JBGWAB010000009.1, from coordinate 105,783 downwards.
GCGGCGAGCACGGTGAAGAAGACGATGTTGCCGCCGAGGGCGATCGACGCGGAGACCATCCGTGCGTCACCCGCCGCCCGCGCCGCCGAGACGGCGGTGAACATCGCTATGGCCGAGCCCGCCGAGCACGCCGCGCCGACCGTGGAGCACAGGAGCGTCCACCACCACATCGACGCCTGCAGGCGGATGTCCGACAGCACGAGCCGGATCACGACTCCTCCCCGCCCGCTTCGTCCGCCGACTGCGCCGCGAGGACGGCGTCGCCCACCGCGCGGGAGTCGCCACCGGGGATGACGGCGTGTACCCGCCCGGACCCCATCACCACGACCTGATCGGCCCGCGCGGCCGCATGAGGGTCGTGGGTGACCATGAGCACCGTGCTCCCCTGCGCGGGAAGCGCCTGCAGCCAGTCGAGCACCACATGACCCGACTTGAGGTCGAGCGCACCCGTCGGCTCGTCGGCGAAGACGATCCGCGGCTGGTTCGCCACCACCCGGGCCACCGCGACGCGCTGGCGCTCGCCACCGGAGAGGCGGTCGGGGCGTCGCCGCGCGTGCTTGGCGATGCCGAGCCGCGCCATGGCGTCCTCGACCCGCGCCCTGGGCACCCGGCGGCCGGCGAGCCGCGCCGGCAGGGTGATGTTGCCTCGACCGTCAGCGAGCTGACGAGGTTGTACTCCTGGAAGACGAAGCCGATGTTCTCGCTGCGGAACGCGGCCTGCTTGCGGGGGCTGAGTGAGCGGACGTCCGTCCCGAGGATCTCGACGGACCCCGCGGTCGCCCGCTCCAGCCCGGCCGTGCAGTACCTCTCACGCGGCGAGAGCGTCTACGGCACCCGCGTCTGGCCCCGCCACGAGATCGAGAACCGGCGCGACAACCCACCCGGACAGGGAAAGGGCGGCGGCCGCAGGCCCGGCCAGGGCCAAGGTCCCCGCAAAGCCCACGCCTACGAAGGCGATCCGCGACTGCACACCGCCGCCGAAGCCCTGAACACCGCGGGCGACACACCCCTCAGCCGCAGCGCCGCCGTCCTCGCTCAGGAACACGGCGGATCCCCCCGCACCTGGGAACGCCTCCTGGGACAAGCCCGCACCAGCACCAGCCCCTGACTCCCCGAATGCCACCATCCGGCAACGGACCGGCTCCGGGGACGAGGAACGGGTCATCGGGAAGGCGCCGGGTCGAGTCGGTAGCCGTGGCCGCGGAGTGTCGTGATCTGCGGGAGGCGGAGGGTGTGCGGTGCCGTGGCTTCGGCCGTGTGGAGGCGGCGGCGGAGGGAGGCCATGGTGACGTCGAGGGTTTTGGTCGGGCCGAACCAGTTCTCGTCCCACACCCGCGCCATCAGCGTCTCCCGGGAGACGGCGCTCCCCTGATGGCGGGCGAGTTCGGCGAGGAGTTCGAACTCCTTCGCCCGCAGGGGGACTTCCAGGTCGGCGACCAGCGCGCGCCTGGCCGCCGTGTCGACCGTGAGGTCGCCCAGCCGGATGGGCTCGGTGCCCTGTTCCGCCTCCGCGGGAGGTCTGCGGCGTAGGTGGGCCCGTAGGCGGGCGAGGAGAACGGTCATGCTGAACGGCTTCACCAGGTAGTCGTCGGCTCCGGCGTCCAGTCCGGCGATCACGTCGATCTCGTCGGTGCGGGCGGTGAGGATGACGATGAGGAGGTCCGGGAGGTCCTCACGAAGGCGGCGGGCGAGGTCGATCCCGTCGAGGTCCGGCAGGCCGAGGTCCAGGAGGACGAGGTCGGGCGGGTTGTGGTGGGCGGCCGTCAGGGCCGAGGAGCCGGTGCGGCACCAGGTGGTGGTGTAGCCGTTGCCGCGCAGCCCGCGCTCCAGGTGGCGGCCGATCGTGTCGTCGTCCTCGATGACCAGGGCGGTGGGCGGGCGCCCCGCGGTACCGGTGCTCATGGTGTGAGGTTATGCGCTGGTCACGGTTCGCGGAGTTCTTCGACGGCGGGGCGGCCGGAACCGCGGGCGCCGTGCAGGGCGGCGGCGGTGAGGGCCGCGAGCGTCACGAGGAGGGTGAGGGCCAGGTAGGGCCAGGGGAGGGACAGGGTGGACGGCGGCGGGTCGAAGACGCCGGTGAGGACCTTGACGAGCATCTGCGCGAGGGCCCAGCCGATGAGGGCTCCCCCGGCGAGGCCGGCGAGTGCGACGGTGGCCGCCTCGGCGAGGACCATGCCGCGCAGCTGGTCCCGGGTGGCGCCGAGAACGCTCGCCACGGCGAGGGTGCGGCGGCGCTCGGCCAGGCCGAGGGCGAGTACCGCTCCTCCGGAGCCGGCCGCCAGCGCCACGGCGAAGCCGAGTTCGATCCGGGTCAGTCCGGCCAGGTCCACCGAGGTGAGGCTGGAGCCGACGGCGGACCGGGTCTGGGTGAGGTCGGTGACCGTGGCCGTGGTGCCCAGTCGCTCGCGCAGCCGGGCGGCGACGGTCTGCTGGTGTACGCCGCCGGTGTCGACCAGGAACGCGCCGACGGCGTCACTCCCGGTCTCGCGGGCGACGTACGCGGCGTTGGCGACGAAGAAGCTGTCCTTGGGGGCGGTCGGGAACTCCTTGACGACGCCCGCGTAGTGGAACCGCACCGTGCGCAGTTGCCTGGTGCGGCTGTCCTGGAGGCGCAGATTGAGCTGATCGCCCGGGGTCAGCTGGAAGTCCTTCACCGTTTCCTCGCTGACGAGGACCGAGTCGGGGCGTGCCGCGAGCCCGTCCAGGAGGCTTCGGGCGCTGCCGCCCGCGAAGTAGGTGTCCTGGAGGGCGGTTGCGGAGGTGATGGTGGCGGGGTTGACGCCGTAGAGGTCCTGGAGGTCGGATCCGACGTAGGCGAAGCGGTGTTGGAGCGGTTCGACGTGGCGGACTCCGGGGACGGAGGCCAGGGCGTGCCCGGCGTCGGGGCCGGTCGCCGTGCCGGGTGGCCGGGTGACGGTGACGTCGGCGCCGTTGGTGAGCTGGGCGTCCACCTCCGCCTGGTGGCGGTAGGTGTCGTTGAAGGCGGCGGTGGAGAGCGCGAAGGACACGGCGAGGGCGAGCAGGACGACGGAGCGTGCCAGGACGCGCCGCCGGCGGGCCATGCCGGAGGCCGTCGCGGCGGCGAGGGTGCCGGTCAGCGGCCGGACCAGGAGCGTGAGCGGGCGCCGGCCGTGGGCGAAGGCGTACGTCGTCAGCCGCCACAGGAGCAGCGCGGAGCCCAGCCAGAGCAGCGCGGGGCCGAGGAAGGCCCAGTAGGACACCGAGATGCTCGCCACTCCTTCGGGGGCGAGGACCAGGGCGTACTGGTTGCCGGCGGCGGCCCGGAAGAGGAGGAGCGCGACCGCGAGCAGGATGAAGTCGAGTCCGGTGCGCTGCCACAGCGGGGCACCGGTCGAGGGGAGAGCGCGGCGCGCGGTGGTGACCGTGGTGGTGCGCTGGTCCCGTACGGCGGGCAGCAGGACGGTCACGGCCGCGACGGCCGCACCGACGGCGAGGGCGATGAGGGACCAGCGCAGCGGTACGAGGCCGGCGGCCCCGAACGACGCGCGGCCGAAGGCGATCCGGCCGGCCACGGCGGCGAGGGCGATGCCGAGCAGGCCTCCGCCCAGGCCGATGGCGCCGGCCTCGACCGCGGCGAGCGCGGTGACCCGGCGCCGGTCGAGGCCGCGGGTGCGCAGCAGGGCCTGCTCCCGGCGGCGGCGGTCGGCTCCGGCGCCGGCCAGGGCGGAGGTGAGCAGGGCTGCGAGGAGCACGCCGGGGGCTCCGAGGAACAGGAAGAGCAGCTGGGCGTACAGGGCGTCCTGGCGTGCGGCGTCCAGGGCCGCGCCGAGGTTGTCGCCGACCTGGACGGCTCCGGAGAGGCGGGCTTCGAGGTGGTGGGCGGCTCCGGTGACGGCGCTGAACGCGGCGGCGGGGTCGGAGGGCAGGCGCGCGTCCCGGGCCGTGTGCACCTGGGTGGTGACGGCGGCGGGATCCAGGGCCCTGGTGCGCGCGGTGAGGGAGTCGAACAGGGCGGCGGGCAGGAGCACGACGTTGTCGGGCGGGGCGGCGGGTTGCGACTGGGGTGGGGCGCCGACCTTCTGGAACAGGGAGTCGGCCTGGGGCAGGTCGACGACTCCGGCGACCGTGACGGTGGCGGCGGCGGTGCCCGGCAGGGTGATGTGCACGGTGTCGCCGGGGGCGGCGTGCAGGTTGGCGGCGGTCTGCTGGGCGAGGAGGACTCCGTCCCGGGCTCCGGTCAGCGGCCGGATCCCGCCCGGGAAGGCGGTGCGGTAGCCGTCGGGGATGCCGAGCACCACGCCCTCGCCGGTGGTCTGTACGGAACCGGCGGCCTTCGTCTGGAAGCCGGTGCTGCGGGCGTAGGTGACGGGCAGTGCGGTGCGGATCCCGGGGGTGTGGCGGATCGTGTCGAGCACGGTGGCGGGCTGCGCGGTGGGCTGGAGCTGCACCTGCCAGTCGACGGCGACGGACCGGGCGGCGCGCGCGGTCATCGTCGAGCGGGAGGCGGTCAGGAACGTACCGAGCGCGGCGATGAGGGCGACGGCCAGGGCTACGGTGAGGGCGGCGACGAGGAGCCTGCCGCCGCGGTGGCGGAGCAGGCCGGCCAGCCAGGCGGTGATCACGGTGCGCCTCCTGCGGCGGTGGTGGTCGGGTGTCCGTCGCTCACCGTCAGGGCAGCTCGTGGAGGTCCGCCGGCTCCCCGGGTGTGCCGGGGTGCCGGGCCCGCGGCCCCCTTCTCGGCGACGGTGTCCCCGAGGACGTCGGCGAGGCGCCCGACGATGGTGTGGTCGCCGCGTCCCGCCGGTTCGTCGGCCGGAGCGGGGTGGGGCAGCGCCGCGAAGAGCACTGCGACTGCGGCGAGGACGAGGAAGAGGGCGGTCAGGGCGAGGGGGCCGGGGCAGTGCCGGCCCCTGGCTGCCGGTCGGCCGGTGTTCACGGGGGTGTGCCTCCGTCCGGGTGGAGGAGGAGTCGGCCGTCGCGCATGGTCCAGCGGGTCCGCAGGCGTTCTCCGACGGCCGGGTCGTGGGTGCTCACCACCAGGGCCGCGCCGATCTCGTCGGCCGCAGACAGCAGGACGTCCACGACGTGGCGGCCCGTGGCGCGGTCGAGACGGCCGGTCGGTTCGTCGGCCAGGACGAGGCGGGGCCGGGAGGCCAGGACCCGGGCGACCGCGACGCGCTGTGCCTGGCCGCCCGAGATGTCGTCGGGCAGCCTGTCGGCGAGGTCGGCGACGCCGACGCGTTCCAGGGCGGCGAGTGCTCGTACGCGGGCGCGGTCGGCGCTCTCACCGGCCAGCACGAGCGGCAGGCCGGTGTTCTCGGCGACGTCCAGGGTGGCGATGAGGCTGGGGCTCTGGAAGACGACCCCGATGGCCATCGCCCTCGCCCGTACCCAGGCCCGCGGGCCGGCGGCGTCCGCCTGCCAGGGCCACACCACTTCGCCCGCGGTCGGCTGTTCCAGTCCGGCCATCAGGTGGAGCACGGTGGACTTTCCCGAGCCCGAGGGCCCCATGACGGCGATCCGGTCGTGGGCGTGCACCTGGCAGTTCGTGCCGTGTACGGCGACCACCGCCGCGGGCCCGCGCCCGTACGTCCGCCCGGCGTCCCGGCAGGTGACGAGCGCCCGGCCGGTCATGGCCGGAGCCTGCCGTCGCGGAGGGTCAGGACCCGGTCGGCGCCCGCCACGACGGCGGTGCTGTGGGTGACGAGGAGCACGCCCCGCCGTCCGTCGCTGCCCCGGGCCCTCAGCAGTTCCAGGACGCGGTGTTCGGTACTCCCGTCGAGTTCTCCCGTGGGCTCGTCGGCGAGCAGCAGGTCGGGGTCGTTGGCCAGGGCCACGGCCAGTGCGGCGCGGGCCAGTTCCCCGCCCGCCAGTTCCCGGGGCAGGGCGTGGGCCCGGCCGAGGAGGCCGACCTGGTCGAGGAGTACGTCGATGTCCTGGGCCGGGGTGGCGTGGCGGCCGGCGGCCGGGGGAGCGTGGCGGCCGGCGGCCGTGCGGGCGAGGCGGATGTTGCGTGCCACGTCGAGGTGGGCGATCAGGTTCTCCGTCTGGAGGAGGATGCCGATCCGGCGGGCCCGGACCCCGGCCCGCTCCGCCTCCGGGCGGTGGCTGATCCGCTCCCCCGCTATCCGTACGGACCCGCCGGCTGGCTCGTCGAGGCCCGCGAGGCAGGCCAGCAGCGTGGACTTCCCCGAGCCGGAGGGGCCGACCACGGCCACGAGCTCTCCCGGGGCCACCGTGAGGGAGACTCCGCGCAGGGCGAGGGTCTCCTCCTCCCCGGAACGGTAGAAGCGGTACAGCTCGCGCGCGTCGAGGGCCGGCACGGTGCCCGCGCGGTCCGTCGCCACGTCCATCACCGCCACCTCAGCGAATCGGTGACGGTCCGCCAGGGGTCGACGTTGTCGGCGTTGACCGGTCCCGAGAGGGTGACGACGACGTCACGGCCCCGGTGGTGGAAGACGTACCGCTCGAAGGCGTCGCGTACGGCCTTGCCCGTGACCGGGTCGGCGGCCGAGTTGCCCCGGTAGGTGTACAGGACGGCGGCGCCGGCCTTGCGGCTGACGTCGGTGGCCTTGCCGGGTGCGAAGGCGGGGACGGTCCCGGCCAGCGACGGCACGTCCCCCGCGGTCACCGAGGCGGGGGTGGGCGGCTTCGCGGCGGGGTGCTCGGACACTTCGATGCGGTTCAGCTTGTCGGTGAAGGTGGTGACGGGGCCGGTGGTGGTGCGCGCCCAGCCCTCGGGCACGCTGACCGTGAACCCCGTGCCGGGAGGCGCGAAGGGCACGTAGGCCTGGTTGTCGGGGATGTCACCGGGTGGGTTGGACTCGGTGGGGGCGGGCGGTGGTGGCTTCGGGCCGGCGGCCGTGGCGGAGCCGGACGCGTCGCATCCGGCGAGCACCGCGGTGAGGAGGACGACTCCCGCGCAGGGGGCGAGTGTGCCGCGTACGTTCATGAGGACCTCCGCAGGACGAGGTGTCTTCCACGCTAGGCGGCGGAAGGTGAAGCCCCGGGGCGGCGACGGTGAGACGACGGCAAAACCGGTTACCGGGCGCCATGATGGGCGCATGAGGCAGCGTGTGGTGCGTGTCGCGGTGTCCGCCGTGCTGGTGGCCCTGGTCCTGCTGGCCGTGCCGCTCGCCTGGGTCATCCACCGGTCCTTCTTCGAGGACGAACGCGGCGCCCTGGAGCGTACGGCCCTGGCCGCGACGGTCACGGTGGGGCCGGAGTTCGCCTCCGGCGACGCCCTGGAGCTGACGTCGCCCAGGCCGGGCGGGACGCTGGGGGTGTACGACCTCGCGTCGCGACTGCGCGGGGGCACAGGTGGGCCGGCCGCGGACCGGGTGACCCGTGAGGCGGCCGCCGGCAAGGCCGTCAGTGGCCGCACCGGATCGGACCTGGTCGTCGCCGTCCCGGTGGTCTCCACCGAGAAGGTGATCGCGGTGGTGCGGGCCGCGGTCCCCGCCCGGTCGGTCTGGACCCGGGTGCTGTGGGCCTGGGCGCTGCTCCTCGGAGTGACCCTGGTCGCGCTGGCCACGGCGGTTCTGGTGGCACGCCGGCAGGCCCGCGCGCTCAGCGCTCCGGTGGAGGCGCTCTCCCGTACGGCCCGTGAGATCGCCGACGGTGACCTCGGCGCCCGGGCAGGGCCCTGCGGGATCACCGAGCTGGACCAGCTGGCGCGCAGCCAGAACACCATGGTCGAGCGGCTGACCCAGCTCCTGCGCCGCGAGCGCGATTTCAGCGCCAACGCCTCGCACCAGCTGCGCACTCCCCTGACCGGGCTCCAGCTCGGTCTGGAGGACGCCCGGCGGCTCCCGCCGGGCTCGGACCTGCGTCCGGCATTGCGGGAGGCCCTGGAGCAGGCACGCCATCTGCAAGAGACGGTCGAGGAGGTGCTGCGGCTGGCCCGGTCCGGGGTCGGCGGGGGGCCTCCCCTCCCCCGTGAGCCGCTCGGCCGGGTGCTGGAGCGGGCGGAGTCGCGGTGGCACGGTGTGCTCGCCGCGGCGGGCCGACGGCTGGAGGTGCGCTCCCAGCCGGGGGCCGGCTCCTTCGAGGTCCCCGCCCGCACCACGGCTCAGATCCTCGACGTCCTCATCGACAACGCCCTGCGCCACGGCCGGGGTACGACCACCGTCACCGCCCGCGAGGCGGCCGGGGCCGTCGCGGTCGATGTGGCCGACGAGGGGACGCTCACCCTGGACGCCGGGGCGGTCTTCGCACGGGGCGGAACGGGCGGCTCCGGCAACGGGATCGGTCTGGCGGTGGCCCGGGAGCTCGCGGAGGCGGCGGGGGGCAGGCTGAGCCTGCGCGGCGCTTCTCCGGCCACGTTCACCCTGCTCCTGCCCGGAGCGCCGGACTGACCTGCCGCCGTGCCTCTCGCCCCGGGGGCGCACCGTCGGGTGCGGTTGCCCCCGGGCTCCGTATCGTCGGTCAGCCGACGATGGAGAAGAAGATCGAGCCGTCCTCGGCCCACCACCAGGCGCCCCGGCCGTCGTTCCACTCGGAGGCCCAGCTGTCTAGGGCCTTGATCAGCTCCTCCAGGTCGTACCGCAGATCGGTGTCGATCCGGTCCAGCACCGCGCGGTAGGCGTCCACCGCGGGGCCGGCCTGCGCCAGCGGCCAGCAGCCGATTTCGGGTGAGCCGTCCACGGGGCCGGGAATGTGGATCCCGATCTCCGTGGGCGGACCGCTGAAGACGTACTGGGAGGGCAGCAGGTCCGCGGGGACGCCCACCGCGCTCAATGCGCCGTCCAGCGCGGAGAAGTAGGTGACGGGGCTCCGGTAACTCGCCAGGGTGTCGGGGTCGGAGGCGTTGTGATCGATGATGATCTGGAGGGCCGCGTAATAGGCGCAGCCGGCGTACTGGGCGGTGGAGTCCGCCCGACCGGCTATCAGACCCTCCAGCGCGTCCGGCACCGGCAGTTCCCAGTCCACTCCCTGGGCATCGAGATCGTCCTGGCGCGCCCGCGCCTTCGCCCGCATGTTGCCCAGACGGCGCTCTTCGTCCGCCGTCAGATCGCGGGCGGGTACGAAGCGCGCGACCGCGCCGCGGTTCGCCATGCTGAAATTCACTACCTTGCTCATGGGGTCATACTGCCAACTCGCACTGACACCGGCGGTGTCCGGAGCCGTCCTGCCGTCGTCGTACCGATGAGCGGCCTGGCCCGGATTCGTGTCCCGAGCCGGATGAATCGGCTCCCGGGGTGGAAGAAGCCTGCCAAGATGGAGTCCCCCTGTTGCGAGGAGGCCGCGTTGACCAGTCCCGAGGCCAAGGGGCCCAAGGTCCCGCCGAGTTACCCCCCGAGGACCCCGCCGCCGCAGAAGAAGCCGATGGAGCCCCCGCGACCGCAGCCGGCGACGAAGTCGGCCGACGGGATGCCGTTGCGTACCCGGCCGCGCATGGTGGTACGGAACCGGCGTACGGCCGCGCACCCCTTCCGGGCGGATGAATGGGCCCCGACGAAGGCCGTACGCCAAGTCCTTGAGACGGTCCGGGGGTGGGGATACCCGGCCCTGAACGAGGAAGATCTGGCGAGCGCCGTTCGGCTGCTCGTCACCTCAGCCGTGGCGGATGGGGGAAAGCGGCTCAGTGTGCATCTGGGCGACCAGGACCGGAAGGTGCTCGTCGCCGTCCTCAGCCACACCACGGGAGCGCCCGACCAGACCGTGCTCGGCACAGTGGCCATGCTCACCACTGTCGACTCGGTCGGAACGGACACCGGGGAGGATGGTCGGCGCATGTGGGCGGTCCTGGACGGCGAGCCCCGCCGACGGCCGGTTCACCATGCGGCTGCCGTCAGGAGGTGAAGCACCGTCACCGATCGAGGGTTGGGCTCGCCGGTGACTGCCGTGGCATGTCGGCAGCCCGGTCATCGGGTGTGAGCGGTTCGGCGTGAGGGTACGGGTCAGGCCAGGGCGAGGAAGAGCTTCTCGAGTTCTTCCTCGGTCATGGGGGGCTGGCTCTCGTCGGCGTTGGTCATGCACTGGCGCATGCCGCTGGCCACGATCTTGAAGCCCGCGCGGTCCAGGGCCTTGGAGACGGCGGCGAGCTGGGTGACCACGTCCTTGCAGTCGCGTCCGGCTTCGATCATGGCGATGACGCCCGCGAGCTGCCCCTGGGCGCGACGCAGCCGGTTGAGGACTGCGTTCACTGCGTCGTCGTCGACCTTCACCGGTGCCTCCTGGCGTTGTGCGCTGTCCACCCATGGTACCCCAGGGGGTATCTGCTCGACGGGGTCAGTGGTCGCGCAGGGCCTTGAAGGTGGCTTCGAGGTCGCCTTGGCGGGGGCGGTTGTGGGGAAGTTTGGCGAGGAGGACGGCCACGCCACAGGTGTTGGTGAGAGCGGAGAAGGCCAGGCCTCCGGCGACGCCCGCGGAGGCGAGGCGGAAGGCGGGGCGCAGGCGGCCGAGGGCGAGGCCGGTCAGGACGACGGCGCCCGCGGTGAGGCGGACCTGGCGATCCATGCTCCAAGCGGTGCGCGGGGCGTTGTCGGGACGGTGGAGGGTGTGGCCGCCCTCGGTCCAGGCGTCGGTGCCTCCGGCGAGGGTGGCGGCGGTGATGCCGTTGTCGGCGAGGGTCTCGCAGGCCCTGGCGGAGCGGCTTCCGGAGGCGCAGACGACGAGGATGTCGCCGCGGTCGGAGGCTTCGCGGATGTCGGGCAGGGCGCGGGTGAGGTCGTCGAGGGGGATGTTGAGGGCGCCGGGGAGGTGACCGGTGGCGTATTCGCCGGGGGTGCGGACGTCCAGGACGATCAGTTCGTGCAGCCGGCTGCCGGCCTGCTGAACGTCGAGGGTGCGGGGCTGGTTCATGGTGTTCCTCATTGGTGGGGGGCCGCTCTCGCGATACCCATGGGGGTATTGATGGTGGTGTGGTGAAGGGGCGATTCGCGAGGTCAGTGGAGGGCGTCGGCGAGCATGAGGGCGGCGACGGCCATCAGCACGGTGGCGAAGATCCGCTGAAGGGCGGGGCCCGAGACCTTGGCCGCGAGGCGTTTTCCGTCCCACGCGCCGAGGATCGCGGCGCCGGCGAAGGGGGCGATGACCGCCCAGTGCAGCGGGGTGTGGCTGCCGGCGCGGGCGGCGAGCGCGGCCAGGGAGTTGACGGTGATCACCAGGAGGCTGGTGCCGACTGCGGCGCGCATACGCAGTCCCAGTACGGAGACCAGGGCCGGGACGGCCAGGAAGCCGCCGCCGACGCCCAGGAACCCGGTGACCGCACCGAGCCCGGCGCCCGCTCCGGCAGCACGGGCGGGCCGTACGGGCCGGGGCTGCCGGCCGGGGCCCGACGAGCTGAACATCCGCCAGGCCGCGAGGGCGGCTACGGCTGCGAACGCCGCGGTCAGGACGGGTTCGGGGACGCGGGCGGCCAGCATCGCCGCGGCCATGGCGGGCAGGATGCCCGCGGCCGCGAACAGGGCGCCGGTCTTCCACCGGACGTTGCCGGAGGTGGCGTGGGTGTGGAGCGCGGTGGCCGAAGTGGCGGTGACGATGATCAGGGATGCGGTGGTGGCCGCGGCCGGGGTGAAGCCGAGGAGGTAGATCAGGGCGGGTACGGCCAGGACGCTGCCACCGCCGCCGAGCGCCCCGAGGGCCAGTCCGATGACGGCTCCGGCGGCGAGGGCGAGTATGAGCGTGCTCACGCTATCCGGCCGCGGCTTCCGCGCCCGTCGACGACCGGGAGCCCGGCCGACGCCCAGGCGTTCATCCCTCCCTTGACGTCCACGGCGTCGGCTCCGCGCCCGGTGAGCAGCTTGGCGGCCTGCCGGGAGCGGTGCCCGGAGCGGCAGATCACCACCAGCGGCCGGTTCCGGGCGGCGGCGGGGAGGGCGGCGCCTGTGGCGAGCCGGGAGAGCGGGGCGTGTACGGCTCCGGGGGCGTGTCCGGCGTTCCACTCGGCCTGCTCGCGCACGTCGAGGAGCACGGCGGCTCCGTCGGCGGTGTCGGCGGTGTCCCGGTGGGCCTGGGCGGGGGTGACGCGGGCGGTGCCGCGACGGAAGAGGAACATCCGTCTTCCTTCCGGTTCTCGGTGTCGGTGTCGGGGTGGGGGTGGGGGTGGGGGTGGGGGTGGGGGTGGGGGTTCAGCTGCCGCCGGTGAGGGGCAGGCCGGCCTCGGAGGCGGCGGCGAAGGAGTCGTCGACGGCGACGACGTCACGTCCGGCCGCATCCAGCAGGGAGGCGGCGATCGCGGCCCGCATCCCGCCGGCGCAGTGCACCCAAACGGTTCCGGCCGGGACGTCGGCCAGGCGCCGGTGCAGGTCGTGGACGGGGATGTGTACGGAGCCCTCGATCCAGCCCGTGGCGCGCTCGGAGCTGCGGCGCACGTCCAGGACCACCGGCTCGGAGTCCGCCGTCCGAGCTCGGGCGGCGAGGTCGGCGAAGGTGGCCCGGGGGAAGGACCGCGGGGAGTACCCGTCGGGCATCCAGTCGCGGGGGGTGCCGGTGGCGGCCGCGGCCGGGCGGTCGATGCCGACCCGGACCAGTTCGCGCTGGGCGGCGGCGAGCTGGGCGGGTGATTCCGCGAGGAGGGTGACGGGCTTGCCCCAGGGGATCATCCAGGCGAGGTAGGTGGCGATCTTCCCCTCGGCCTCGAAGTTGAAGGAGCCCGCCACGTGTCCTTCGGCGAACGCGACCCGGTTGCGCAGGTCCACCACCCACTCTCCGGCGGCCAGACGTTCCGCGATGTCGGCCGCGTCGGTCAGGGGAGGCGTCCTCAGGTCCACCGGCCGGGGGCCGGCGGCGTTGGCGGGGCCCATGTGGGCGTAGTAGGCGGGCACGTCCTCAAGGCCGGCCAGCAGGGCGGCGACGAAGCTGTCGACGTCCTGGACCAGGGCGTCGTTGGCGGTCTTCTCCTTGCCGATGGTGGTGGTGTCGCCCTCGGACTGGGAGGAGGAGCAGAAGCTGCCGAATCCGTGGGTGGGCAGCACTGCCGTCTCGTCGGGGAGCTCGGCCGCCAGGCGGTGCGCGGAGGCGTGCTGGGCGCGGGCCAGTTCCACGGTCAGCCGGGGCTCCACCAGGTCGGGGCGGCCCACCGAGCCGATCAGGAGCGAACCGCCGGTGAAGACCGCCGCGACCGCCCCCTGGTCCTCCAGGACGTAGGAGGTGTGATGGGGCGTGTGGCCCGGGGTGGCCAGCGCCCGCAGCGTGATCCCTTCGTCGACGCCCACGGTGTCGCCGTCGGTCACCGGGGTCCGGGTGAAGCCGACGTGCGCGCCGGCGGGCACCAGGTAGGCGGCGCCGGTCAGGCGGGCCAGGTCCAGGCCGCCGGTCACGTAGTCGTTGTGCAGGTGGGTCTCGAGCACGTGGGAGATCCGCACCCCGCGTGCCGCGGCCGCCGCGAGCACCCGGTCGATGTCGCGGGGCGGGTCGACGACCGCCGCGGTGTGCGCGCCGCCCGCCAGGTAGCTGCGGTTTCCGAGGCCCTCGGTCTCGATGGTGTCGATAAAGAACACGTGCTCGCTCCTTTCGGCTGACATTTACCCCCGGGGGTATATTTGGAGCGTAGCACGGGTACCCCCGGGGGTATTTTTCGCCGCGCGCAGCCGGTGGCTACCCGTGCTCCCGCCTACCCGCCACCCTGAAGGCAGGCTCGGCCACGACAGGTGCGACGAACGCGCTGGAGCGCACGGAGAAGGGGCCGGACCACGCGGATCGCTCACCTCCGTCTTCCTCCGGTCGGCGAGGCGGTCCGAAGAGGCGGCCCGGCTTCGGGACGCGGTGAAGAACTCCGTGAGGACGGGCGCGAGGGCGTGGGGGTCGACGGCGCGGTCCTGCCCCGGGAGGGCGTGGAGGGTGAAGCGGTCCGACCGAGAGGCGAGTTGTCCGGCCGCCCTGGCCATGTACGGCTCGCCCGCGCCGCCGTGACAGACGAGGACGGGGACGTCCACGGTGCGCCAGCGGTCGCGGGACAGCGGGCGGCCCGACATGAGGTCGCACATCGGCATGCCGTCGCAGGGCAGGGTGCGGGCGGCGGCCCGCCAGGCCGTCCGCGCGGGACCGTCGCGCAGCTCGGCGGCGGCCCGCGGCGGCAGGGCCAGGCCCGCGGGCAGCGGCGGGCGGGTCCCGTCGACGACCAACGGCGGTTCGTACAGGGCCAGGGCGGATACGGCGCTGCCCCCTGGCCACGGCCTCCAGGGCGAGTAGGGCTCCGGAGGACATGCCGAAGAGCAGCACCGGGCCGCCTGCCAGCCCGATCACGGCGTCCAGGTCGTCGATCTCCCGCCGGACGTCGCGGTCGGGCGGGCCGCCGCTGTCGCCGCGGCCCCGGCGGTCGTAGTTGTAGACGCGGAAGTCTCGTGCCGGCAGGTCGGCGAGAGGGGGCGCGCCGGGCCCGGGTCATCAGCGTGCCGCCGCTGATGCCGGGACACCGCTCCGGCCCCCCGGCCCTGGTGCCGCTGCGGGAAGCCTGAGCCCGGCCGGTCGAACCGCCATACGCGCTCGGCGCCCCCGCCCTCGCCCTTGGGAGGAGCCCGCCCCCGCCAGAGCTCTTTCCCCGACACAGGCCCCCGTCAAGGGGGTTGGCGCCGCAGGTGCGCTCACGTAGCATACGCGCAAAACATGAGCCCTACTCACATTGAGGCTGCGTGTGATCACCTACCATTCCGAAGCCCGTCTCTGGCTGCTGAGCACGCCCGGCACCTCCTACGCCTTCCGGCTGGACGCGGACGACGTCCCCCGGCACGTGCACTGGGGCCGGCCGCTGACCCTGGAGCAGGCCGTCGCGATCGCTGGCGACCTGCCCGCCGAGGACCCCGGCGGTGACGACCCCGGCGGCGAGGAGTACGCCGTCGAGGGCGGTCTGCGGTTCGGGGCACCGTCGTTGACCGTCCGGTTCGAAGACGGCGTGCGCGGCTTCGAGTGGCGGTTCGTCTCGCACCGGGCCGGGGCCGGCCTGCTCACGCTCTCCTTCACCGACCGCGTCCGCTCCCTGGGGCTCGACCTGCACTACCGGATCCGGGACGGCCACGACCAGGTGGAACGCTGGGCGGTGCTCACCGCGGACGAGCCGGTGGACGTCCTGCGGTTCGACTCCGCCGCCTGGACCCTGCCCGCCCGCGACGACTACCGGGTCAGCCATGTGGTGGGAGAGTGGGGCAGGGAGTTCCAGCTCCGGCGCGACCGGGTGCCCGTCGGAGAGACGGTGTTCACCAGCCGACTCGGCATCACGGGACGGCACGCCGGACCCTGGTTGATGCTCGACGCGCACGACGCCGCCGAGGAACACGGCGAGGTCTGGAGCGCGGCCCTCGCCTGGAGCGGCAGCCGCCGGATCACCCTGCGCCGCGACCCATACGGCCGCGCCTCCTGGACCGGGGGCTTCGGCCATGAGGGCCTGGTCTGGAAACTGCTCCCCGGCGAGCGCCTGGAGACCCCCGTCTTCACCGGGCTGTACGCCCCCGACGGCTTCGGCGGCACCAGCCGCCGCTGGCACGCCTACGTCGAAGGCGAGGTGCTGCCGGCCCGGCCGGCCGAACGCCCACTGATCTTCAACTCGTGGGAGGCGACCGAGTTCGACATCGGCGAGAAGCAGCAGACCGAGCTGGCCGAGCTGGCCGCGGGGATCGGCGTCGAGGTCTTCGTGGTGGACGACGCCTGGTTCGGCGCCCGCACCAACGACACGGCGGGGCTCGGCGACTGGTGGCCCAACCCCGACCGCTTCCCGAACGGCCTGCGCCCGCTCGCCGACCACGTTCGCGCGCTGGGCATGGGCTTCGGCCTGTGGGTCGAGCCCGAGGCGGTCAACCCCGACAGCGACCTGTTCCGTGCGCACCCCGACTGGATCCTCTGCCAGGACGGCCGTACGCGCACGCAGAGCCGCAACCAGCACGTCCTGGACTTCGCCCGCCGCGACGTCCGCGAATGGGCGGTCGAATGGCTGGTGCGGACCGTCACCGAGCTGGACGTCGCCTTCCTCAAATGGGACATGAACCGGTCCTTCAGCGAGGCGGGGCAGCCGGGGGCCGCCGACCCCGACCGGGTATGGATCGAGCACACGCGCGGCGTCTACGAGGTGATGGACCGGCTGCGCGCCGCCCGTCCCGGCCTGTACCTGGAGTCGTGCGCCGGCGGCGGCGGGCGGGCCGACCTGGGCGTGCTGGCCCGCGCCGACCAGGTCTGGGCCTCCGACAACACCGACGCCGCCGAACGGGTCGCGATCCAGCACGGCCACTGCCAGCTGCTGCCCGCCCGGACCATGGGCGCCTGGGTCACCGACAGCCCGAACGGCTCCACCGGCCGCCCGGCCCCGGTCCGGTACCGTTTCCACGTCTCCATGGCCGGGGCCATGGGCATCGGCGGCGACCTGCGCACATGGAGCGAGGACGAGCTGGCCTGGGCCCGGGAGCTGGTCGGACAGTACAAGCGGATCCGGCCCGTGGTGCACGGCGGAGCCCTGTACCGGCTCGGACAGGACGCCGTGCAGTACCTCACCGGGGACGAGGCCGTCGTCTTCCGGTTCCAGCCGTCCGGGCTGAACCGCACCGTCGCCCGCACGCGGCTGAAGGGCCTCGACCCCCGTGCCCGCTACCGGGACGAGGACACCGGGGCCGTCCACGAAGGCGCCGTCCTGCTCGGCCACGGCCTCCCGCCGCTGTTGGCCTTCGACTGCACGAGCGAGCTCGTCCACCTCAAGAGAGTGTCCCGATGAGCCTCGCCCCCGCACGGCCCGAGGCCCTCGCCGAGCCGACCCGCAGGGTCGGCCCCGGCTGGATCGTCCTGTACGTGCTGGCCAACACCGGGATGTTCATCCCGATGCAGGTGCCGACCACGTTCCTGATGCCCGCGCAGATCGCCGAGATCGATCCGGCGGGGAAGGTCGGCGCCTACGCCTGGGTCAGCATGATGGGCGCGATCTCGGGAATCGTGATCGCGCCGCTGGCGGGCGCGCTCTGCGACCGCACCACCGGCCGTTTCGGGCGCCGCCGGCCGTGGATGATCGCGGGTTCGCTGGCCTGCATGGCGGCGCTGGTCTTCACCGGCGTCCAGACGACGGTCGCCGGGGTCGCGGTCGGCTCCCTCGTCCTGTCCGCCGCCTTCATGGTCGTCGGAGCCGGGATGGCGCCGGTGGTACCCGACCGGGTCCCCGTCGCACAGCGCGGTGTGGTCCTGGGCTGGGCCACGGTCCCGCAGGCCGGCGGCCTGATCGCGGGCGGGCTGCTGCTCGGGCTCATCACGGGCTTCCCCGCGCAGTACGTGCTGATGGCCTCGTTCCCTCTGCTGATCACGCTGTTCGCGGTCGTCATGAAGGACCCGCCGCTTCCCCCCGGCCACCGCGAGCCGTTCTCGCCGCGCGCGTTCCTGGACGGCTACCGGATCAGCCCGCGCAGGCACCCCGACTTCGTCTGGGCGATGGGCTCCCGGTTCATCATGGGACTGGGCTACGGCCTGGGCACGCTCTACATGCCGTATTTCCTGGACGACGTCCTGCACTACGAGCAGTTGTTCCCCGGCCGGTCCACCGAGGACGGCCTGCTCATCGTGGTCGGCGTCAACTGCCTGGCCACGGTCTCGACGGTCGTCCTCAGCGGCTGGCTCTCGGACAGGCTGGGCAAGCGCCGCATGCTCGTCTTCGCCGGCGGCGTCACGATGGCCGTCGCCGCGGTCCCGCTCGCCCTGTCGCCCACCTGGACCATGACGCTGGTCGCGGCCGTCATCCTGGGCCTGGGCTACGGCGTGTACCTGGCCGTCGACACCGCCCTGGTCACCGAGGTGCTGCCCGCCTCGGCGGACCGCGGCAAGGACATGGCCCTGGCCAACCTGATGGCTTCCCTGCCGTACGTCCTGGTACCCCCGATCGCCTCCGTCGTACTCGGGGACCTGGGGGGCTACCCCTCGTTGTTCCTCTGCTCGGCGGCCATGTCCGCGCTGGGCGCGGTCCTGGTCTGGAAGGTCAGGGGCGTCCGCTAGTGCGCTTCCCGACCTGTCGCGAGCGACCGGATCCGATCGTTGAGGTAGCTGTTGAGGACTCGTTTGCACTCGGCGATCAGCTGGGGGTCGCCCTGCGGATCGGTACGGAAGGCAAGTCCGAGCACGCCGTCCGCGCATTCCAGGGCCACCCGGACGGCGATGTCCAGTTCGGCGTCGTCCCGAACGCCGGACAGGGACGCAGTCAGCGAGCGCAGCCGTCCGGCGACCGCCGTGTTGTTGTCCAGGGCCGGATCGAGGGTGTGGTCCCGGCCCACCGCGCCGAAGTCGACCACGCCGAAACCGGGAACGGTCCGGCGCATGGCGACGTACTCCTCGACGGCCACCTCGACGACGCCCGCGATGTCCTGCGGGTTCTCGCGCTCCATCCGTACCGCGACCCGCTCCAGGAAGGCCTCCAGGTTCCGGGCGGCGAGCGCGCCGATCAGCCCCTCCTGGTCGGAGAAGAACTGGTAGAGGGTACCGATGGACACCTCGGCCCTGCGCGCCACTTCCTTGGTGGTCAGAGCGGCGTAGCCGACTTCGTCCAGGAGTTCGGCGCAGGCGTCCAACAGCCGCTCGAAACGTTCGGCACTGCGCTTCTGGACGGGCCGGCGGCGCAGCGTCCCCGGGTTGCGGTCTTGATTCACCGTTCCATCATCCCATCCAGCCAGCTAATATGAGTCAGGCTCACATTTTGGGAGGTTGCAGGAGATGAGGCTGGACCATCTGCCGGCGGACTTCGTCTGGGGTGCCTCGACGGCGTCCTTCCAGATCGAGGGCGCCACCGAGGAGGACGGCCGCGGACCGTCGGTCTGGGACACCTTCACCGCCCGCACCGGTACGGTCCGCGACGGGCACACCGGTGACGTGGCCTGCGACCACTACCACCGGTACGAGGAGGATCTGGCGCTGATGGCCGAAGCGGGCCTCACCGGCTACCGCTTCTCCATCGCCTGGCCCAGGATCCGGCCGACCGGCAGGGGCGCGGTCAACCTCCGGGGCCTGGACTTCTACGACCGGCTGGTCGACGGCCTGCTCGCACGCGGCGTCGAACCCGTCCCGACCCTGTTCCACTGGGACCTCCCGCAGGGCCTGGAGGACGAGGGCGGCTGGCTGAACCGCGAGACCGCGTACCGCTTCGCCGAGTACACCGCCGTCGTGGCCGACCGGCTGGGCGACCGCGTCCAGAAGTGGATCACGCTCAACGAGCCGTTCATCCACGCGGTCTGGGGCTACGGCCTCGGCGTCCACGCGCCGGGCCGCACCCTGTTCCTGGACTGCCTGCCGGTGGTCCACCACCAACTGCTCGCCCACGGCCTCGCGCTGCGGGAGCTGCGGGCACGCGGCCTCCAGGTCATGATCGCCAACAACTGCACCCCGGTCTGGGCCGCCTCGGACGCCCCCGCCGACCGCGCCGCCGCGCAGGCCTACGACAACCTCCACAACCGCCTGTTCAACGACCCGCTCCTCACGGGCACCTACCCCGACCTGTCCGCCTACGGCGCGGACGCCACCCTCGGCGGCTCCGTCCGGGACGGCGACCTCGAACTGATCTCGGCCCCGCTGGACGCGCTCGGCATCAACTACTACAACCCGACGCGCATCCAGGCTCCGACGTCGGAGGGCCTGCCGTTCGAAGAGGCTCCCATCGAGGGCTACCGCCGCACCGCCTTCGACTGGCCCGTCGTCCCCGACGGCCTGCGGGAACTGCTCGTCGGCCTCAAGGAGCGCTACCCGGCCCTCCCTCCGGTCTACATCACCGAGAACGGCTGTTCGGTGGAGGACGTGGTCACCGCGGACGGCACCGTCCCCGACCTCGACCGCATCGACTACCTGGACTCCCACCTCCGGGCCGTCGACGCCGCCGTGGCACAGGGGGTGGACGTCCGCGGCTACTTCACCTGGACCCTGATGGACAACTTCGAATGGGCAGAGGGCTTCCACCAGCGCTTCGGCCTCGTCCACGTCGACCACGACACCCAGGTCCGCACCCCGAAGGCGTCCTTCGCCTGGTACCGCGACCTCATCCGCGCCCAGCGCGGCTGAGCCGCCCGCCGGCAGCCGGTGCCTCACCGGCGCCGCGTGGTGCCGTTCGCGCCGGATCTGCCGGTTCCACGATCCCTTGCGGCGGCTGCGCCGGTGCGGTGTCATCGGCGTATCGAGGTGTCCACCCCCATCCCTCCCTGCGGCCTGCTGCGGGCGGGGCGGTCCCCGTATCCGGCTGCGGGCGGTAATACCGGTGGCAGGCCCGCCCGGCCGTGACGAGGATCGCGGCATGGCCAACTTCCTGGAGACCGACCGGCTCGTCCTGCGCGCGTTCACGGCGGCCGACACCGATCACCTGCTCGCCCTGGACAGCGACCCCGAGGTCATGCGCTTCATCAACGGCGGGCGCCCCACCAGCCGTCAGGCGATCGAGACGCGGGTCCTGCCGCGACTCCTGCACGACCACCCGTGCTGGGGAGCCCGCGGATACCGGGCCGCGCTGGAGAAGACCACGGGCACCTTCCTGGGCTGGTTCGAGTTCCGTCCGCTGGAGGAGCACAGCCCCGCCGTGGTCGAACTCGGCTACCGGCTGAACCGGGCGGCCTGGGGGCGCGGGTACGCCACGGAGGGATCCCGGGCCCTGATCCGCAAGGGGTTCACGGACCTGCGGGTCGAGCGGGTCACGGCGAACACGATGGCCGTCAACACCGGTTCCCGGCGCGTCATGGAGAAGTCGGGGCTGTCCTTCCTGCGGAGCTTCACCGGGGACTGGCCGGAGGCGATCGGGGGTTCCGAGCACGGCGAGGTCGAGTACGAGCTCACCCGGGAGGTATGGGCACGGGCTCGATAGCCGTCCGTACCGGCGCCGGGTGACCGTCATGGTCAACGGGACCCCGACCACGGAGACCGCTGCCGCGACCCTCCTGGCCGTGGTGGACACGGCCCTGTGCCCTCCCTCCCGAAAGAGGCGCGCCCTACCGGGACCTCGGAGCGGGGTGCGGAGATGGAGCCCCGCACGCCCGCCCCGGTCGGACGGCGGACCGCCCGGTCACCCCCGTGGCGCTACCGAACCGGGGGCGAGGTCCTGTGCCCGGACCGGTACCCGCCCGAGCGCGTCGAGCACGACCGCCGCGACGCGTTGTTGACCGCCGGGGGTGAGGTGGAGGCCGTCCTCCTCCACGTGGCCGTGCGCGGCGACCCGGGTGTCGACCGTGATCCCGGGCTCCGCGAGCAGCAGTTCGGCGAGGGCGTCGAGGTCCTCCGCGGCCCACGTGAGCCCCGCCCTGCGGAAGTGCGCGTACTGCGCGACCCGCCCGGGATCGACGCCGGTCGGGGTGAGCCAGATCCACCGGGCCCCGGTCCGGCGGACCGTCAGGTCGCGCAGGGCCCGCAGGGCGCGGCGGGTCTCGGTGGCGGCGACCAGCGGGACCCCGTCCAGTCGTTGGACGTCGTTCGCCCCCAGCATGCACAGCACCCAGTCGGGGCGCTGGAACGCGAGCAGCGGGATGTTCGCCAGGGCTTGGGTCGTCGTACTCCCGGACAGGGCCAGGTTGGTGCAGCGGACGCCCTCCGGGAGCAGGTGCCGCAGGATCTCGAACCAGGAGAGCCGGTCGGCGGTGGTGCTCTCCCCGACGGCCACGACGTGCTCGCCCGGCCGGAACGGCAGCCCGGCCAGGCGTGCGGCCGCCCCCGGTGCGGCCGAGAGCGCGGCGGCGGCCGCTCGGTTCCGCTCTTCGAACCGGTCCAGGCGGATCCGGTAGCCGGCCTCGTCGAGCCCGAACAGGGCCGCGAGCACGGCCTCGTCGGGAGCCGGGCCGAGGTGGCGCAGGAGCTTCTCGGGCTGGTGGAAGCGGAGCATTCGTTCCGCCGGGTCGTGGGCGGGGGCGGTGGTGTCGTCCGTCATGGCGGTCAGCCCTCCGTACGGACACGGCGGCGCGGCAGCAGGAACCCGGCCGCGATCAGCCACAGCAGACCGGCGAACCGGGCGACCGGCAGCAGCAGGGCGGCGCCGTCGGCCAGCAGGACCAGCGTGGACAGTTCGGCGACCGTCGCGATGACCAGGCCCGCCACGGCGAGGGCGCGGGGCAGCAGGCCGGCGAGCAGCCCCGGTACGGCGATCCCGGCGACCAGCAGCCCCAGGAAGACGACGTGGGCGGGCCCGCCGAGTCCGAAGGCCAGGTACTGCAGGGGCCGTACGAGTTCGGCGTGAGCGGCCACCTCGGACCGCGACAGCACCCAGGTGACCAGCCCGGAGCAGGCGAGGAAGGCCGAGCCGAGGACGCCCCCGGCGAGGGCGATCGTGGCGCCGGGGGCGCGGACCCCGAGCTTGTGCAGCCGCGCCGAGACGGTCGCGGCGTAGATCGCGAGCGGCACCGAGGCCGCGAACTGCAGGGCCCCGGAGAGGCGGACCGCGCCGGTGTGGTCGCGGAAGTAGGAGGTCACGGTGTCGGTGGAGCCGAAGGGCGAGGGGAAGGGGTCCCCACCCGCGAGGAGGGTGCTGGACACGAGCCCGGCGACGAAGAGGGCGGTGAAGACCACGGCGAGGATGCCGGGCGGCGGCCCGGCCTGCGGGTCGCGGCGGCCGCGCGTCTCGGCAGGGGCGGTCTCTGGGATGGCGGTCACGGCAGAATCCGTTCTCTCAAGTCAATCGTTCACTGATGAGAATCATTGCTCCTGGCTTACGATAGGTGGGTGAACAGTCCCCGGCAACCACATACGACGGATCCCGCCCCGGCCCCGGCCCCGGCCACCGGGCCGCGCGGAGCCGCGTTCCTCCTCGCCCAGATCGGCGCGCACGCCGCCGGACGCTTCGCCGAACGCGTCGGCCACCTGGGACTGACCCCGGCGGACGTCGGACTGCTGCGCATGGTCGCCGGGCAGCCGGGGCGCAGCCAGCGGGCCCTCGCGGAGCAACTGGGCGTCGTACCGAGTCGGGTCGTCACGCTCATCGACGGTCTGGAGGGCAAGGATCTCGTCGAACGGCGGCGCAGCGCCGAGGACCGCCGCAACCACGAACTCCACCTCACGGCGGAGGGCGGACGCACGCTCCGCGCGGTCTCCCGCGCGGCCGCGGCCCACGAGGACGCCCTGCTCGCCGCCCTCGACCCGGAGCAGCGCAGGCACCTCCTCGACCTCCTCGAACGCGTCGCCGCCGAACAGGAGCTGCCTGCGGGAGTCCACCCCGGCTACCGCAACCGCGGCTGAATCCCGCTCCTCACGTGCGCGCAGGGCCGTCGTAACAACCTGTTGTTCGCGGCCGGGTGGATCACGGTCGATGGTCGCCGCCGGGTCATCGAGACGGCTGAGACCGACTGCGCAGCACCCGTCTGCCGCGGGCTGCCATCATGCTCGGATGGCCCACGACATAGTGTTCTTCCTCGCCCCTGACGACGAGACGGCCGCCTCGACGCGCCTGCGGGGACCCGGCGAGGACTTCAAGTCTGTGACCTGCCGTTTTGTTGAGCCGGACAGTGCCATCGCCGAGTGGGACATGTACTTCGAGGCGCCTTCGGCCGAGGCCCCGCCGCTTGAGCGGCTCTATGCGTGGCGGCCGTGGCCGGAGTGGGTCACCGCCCCCTTGAACGATGGCGTCGAGGTGTTCGCCCTGCCGAAGCGGCTGACCCGAGCGCTCGGCACAGCGAGTTCCGCCGAGCTCGAAGAGCTCGCAGGCCGCTGGATTGCGCGGCTCCGGTCCGAGGACGGCGACGATATGACCGACGATGATCTCCTTGCGGTCCTGCGGGGCGTCGCCCGCCTCGCGGCGTCTGCGGCGAACACGGGTGGCGGCCTCTACAGCTGGAGCTTCTGACCGTCCCCCCGCGAGGGCCGCTCGTTCTTGACGCCGCCGCACGCCAGGAGCCCGGGCCCGGCGGCATGGCACTGGCGTGCAGCGGTGACCGCGACAACGCCAGGGCGTACGGGGACGGCGAGGACGACCGGGCCGGCACCGTCGTGGGTGCCGTCATGGGCGACCTGCGGGGCCCGCGACCGGGTCCCACCGGTGGGGTGGTCAGGTGGGGGGACGGTCCCAGAGGACGAGTTCGGCCGTCATGCGCAACCGGTCCGCGCGCGCTTCCAACCGGCTCACGGTCCGCGTGCCGCGCGTGGACGCCGCAGCCTGGCGCAGCCGGGGCAGGAGTGCACCCAGGACCGCTGCCGCCTCGGGGTTCGGCCGGTCCGCCGCCAGGTAGGCGTCGACCTGGGCGGTAACGGCCCGGTCCAGGTCGTCAGCCCCTCACGGCGCAGCTCCGCGGGCGGGGGGACGGGCAGGCACGACCACCGCAGCACCATGGCCCGGTGTGCATGGTGCAGGTCCGGGCCGGGCCATCGGGGGGCCGCCATCCAGGCCCGGTCGGCTGCCGTCGGCGTGCGCCGGTGCGCCTCGTGCTTCTCGATGGTCCGGCGGCGGGAGAACTCCGCCCACTCGGCGCGACGTGCGTTCCGACTGCGTTCCAGCGCCTCCAAAGCCCTCACCATGGCCCGCGGGTCCCGGCGGGTATCCCCGAACAGGCCCAGGTACGAGCGGGTCCAGGTGAAGCCGAAGGGGCCGTACAAGACGATGGCACTGCCCAGGGCGGCGCCGCGCCGGGCAGGGCTCAGACGCTCGTCACGGACGCGGCGGGCATGCACGGTGAAGCTCACCACCCCATCCTGCCCGCCGAACCCGTCCCTGCGGCGGGGCGGGTCCTTCAGGGGTGGTCCAGGGTTGCAGTCAGGGTGATCACTGATGGCAACGAGCTTTGTGTACAGCAGTGTTGGCGTGGTCACCAGGTCCCGTCAGCGTCACTCGGAGGAACTTCGATGCCCGTCCGCCTCGCCGTCACCAGCCTGGCTCTGGCCGCCGCTCTCACTGCCGCCGCGGCGCTGCCCACGGCCGCCGCCACGGCCGCCGCCACACCCGCTTCCAGCACCCCGGCGTCCGCGAACCCCACCGTCCAGGACATCCTCGACCACCTGCCGGACGATGTCGTCGCGGGCGCGCTGATCAGACGGGATGGCGTGGGCGCCACTGCCGGGCCCGTCACCGCCGACGCGCACGTCCGGATCGGCAGTGTCACCAAAGTGTTCACCAATACCGTGGTGCTCCAACTCGTCGCCGAACAACGGATCGACCTCGACGCGCCGGCACGCCGGTACGTCCCCGAGACAGTGCCCGAGGCGTACGACCGCGTCACCGTGCGCCGGCTCCTCGACCACACGAGCGGCCTGCCCAAACCCGCCCCGACCCCCTCCCCCGCCGACGGACCCGGCTGGCAGTTCAGGTCCGTGACACCCCGAGACAGCCTTCGCGACTCGTTCGCCGCAGCCACCGACGCGCCGCCCGCACCCGGTTCCGAGCAGCAGTACAACGGGCTCAACTCCTTGGTCCTCGGACTGATCGTGGAAAAGGTCACCGGCCGCCCCTTCGGCGACGAACTGGAACGCAGGATCATCCGGCCGCTGCAACTGCGCCACACCGGCCTGCCGGCCGCCGATGACCCGACGATCCCCTCGCCCCACGCGCAGGTGTACGTCGGCGGGCAGGACGTGACCGAGCAGAGTCCGTACCCGTGGGCCGAGGGAGGCCTCATCTCCACCGCCGCCGACCTGGACCGCTTCTTCACCGCGCTGTTCCGGGGCCGCCTGCTTCCGCCCGCCCAGCAGAAGCTGGTGTTCGAGGTACCGACGGTGAAGAGTGCCGCCGACAACAAGAACTGCTTCGGGCAGGGGGCCTGCTACAGCGTGGGCGGACTCATGCGCTACAAGCTCGCGAACGAGGAGTACGCATGGGGCAAGACCGGGTCCCGCCCCGGCTGGGACAACGGCTTCTTCGCCACCCGCGACCTGCGGCACCGCCTGGTGTACTCCCTGAACCCGACGGGTACCGGCAACGACCTCCCGTACATCAAGGCGCTCGTCAACGCCGCTCTCGCAGACTGACGGCCGGAGCCGGAGGACCACGGATTCGGCGTCCGCGGCAAGACGTCGGATCCGGACGGCAACCGCATCTCGCTGCGCGAGCGCGGCCGCGCGGGCGGCATGAGCGCCCTTTCGAACATCCCCGCGAGGCTGGGGCGGTCGCCTGCCGGGTAGCCAGCAGGCACGGCGGAACCCGATGCACCACCGCCGCACACCGAACACGCACGCCGTACGCCGCACACCGCGAGGAGTCCTCCATGACCGTGTCCGACCGCTACCGCACCTCTTGGGACGGCTACTGGGAGCAGAGCTCCGGTGAACCGGGCGAGCCCTTCTGGGACGCGGACCCGGCCCTGACGGCGCAGCGCGACCTGGACCACCTCGCCCCGTACGCCGACCACTGCCTGCCGGTCGCCGACCTCGGCTGCGGCAACGGCACCCAGACCCGCTTCCTCGCCACCCGCTTCGCCCGCGCCGTCGGCGTCGACCTCTCCGCCGCCGCCGTCGCCCACGCCCGCCGCGCCGACCCGGACGGCGCGGCCGCGTACGAACAGCTCAACCTCGCCGACCCGGTCCAGGCCCGCGACCTGCATGAGCGCCTCGGCGACGCCAACGTCTACATGCGGGCGGTCCTGCACCAGAGCGACCCGCAGGACCGCCCCTCGGTGGCCGCCGCGGTCGCCCGGTTGGTCGGCGCGCACGGCCGCGCCCTCGTCCTGGAACCGACCGGCGGGGCCAAGGACGTCATCGCCGCCCTCGCCGCCCGGCCCGGCGGCCCCTCCCCCAAGCTGCGCCGCGTCAAGGAGCACGACCTGCGCCCCGGCGAAGTCGCCGAGGGCGAGGTCGCCGCCCTGCTGCGCGCGGCAGGCCTCACCGTCCTCGACGAGGGCACGACAGCCCTCGCCATGAGCGAGACCTGCCCCGACGGCTCGCCGGTGGAACTCCCGGCCCGCTGGTTCGTCGCCGGGCGCCCCTGACCCGGCGGCCCGCCGACGGCCCGGTACGTCGGCCTCCCGGGTGCACCTGTCATGGAGTGGTGCGGCAAGGGCGGCGTTGCGCGCCGCCCCCGGGCGGCTCAGCCGGCCTGCGCGGCGGGAGCCGGGGCAACGGGCGTGTCGGCGCGGCTCACCTGGAGGTATCCGACAAGTGCGGCGATCGGGAGCAGCAGGGCGAGGCTGACCGCGCCGGTCCCCCACCCGAGCCCGTCACGCGTGGCGGGGACGCCCATCCAGTCCGCGAACGAGGCGCCCAGCGGCCGGGTGAGGATGTACGCGGCCCAGAACGCGGCCACCGCGTTCAGCCCGAGGAAGCGGCGGCACAGCACCGGCAGGGCGATCAGGGCCGCGAAGAGGAACCCGGAGGGCAGGTAGCCCAGGTTCAGGGTGCCGGCCGTGAGGTCGCCGACCGCGGTGCCCAGGGCGAAGGTGGTGAGCACCGTCGCCCAGTAGAACAACTCCCTGCGGGTGGTGTGGATGCTGTGGATGGAGAGGGTCCGCTCGCAGGCGTACCAGAGGGTCAGGACGGCTGCGAGGGCGAGGCTGAAGCCGACGGCCGACACCGTGTAGGGAATGCCGGCGATGACGTGGACGACGTCCGCGGCCATCGTGCCGAAGACGCTGACCATGACGATCGCCGACCAGTAGAGCCACGGCCGGTAGCGCGCCGACCAGAACTGGAGGATCAGCAGCGAGGCCAGTCCGGCGAGTCCGAGGCAGCCGGCCGGGACGGGGCCCAGTGTCCGGGCCAGGAAGTCGGAGGCGGTCTCCCCCATGCCGGTGGTGAGGATCTTCACCGTCCAGAACCAGGCGGTGACCTCGGGGACCTTCGAGAGGGCCGCCCCCGGTCGGGCGTGGTGGGACTCCCCCTGCCCGGGCACGCGCGGAGTCCGCCGTGCCGCCGTCCTGCTGTCCGTCTCTACCCTTGCCATCGACGTCCACCCTCCCGGCGCCGACTGGGGCGCCGTGCCGCTGATGCCGGTGTGCGGGCAGGCGTCGGCAACCGGGCATCCCGGAGCCGGCCGGCCACCCGAACCAATGTCTACACAACTGTAGACGAAACTGCTCGGCTCCCCGCCACCCGGGCGGGGGCCCGCGGACGCCGCCGACCGGAAGGGGGTCAGCCGGCCGGCAGCCTGACCACGAACACCGCTCCCCCGCCGCCCGGTTCGCCGAGTTCCGCCTCCCCGCCCGCGGAGCGGGCCAGGCGCCGGGCGAGCGGCAGTCCCAGGCCCGCCCCGTCATGGCCGTCGCCCGGATCGGCCCGGCGGCCGGGCCGGAACAGGTGGGCGCGGAAGCCTTCGGGAACGCCGGGGCCGTCGTCGCCCACCTCGATGCGGACACGGCCCGGTTCCCGGAAGGCACGGAGGTGGACCGCTGTCGCCGCGTAGCGCAGCGCGTTGTCCAGCAAGGGGCTGACGATCCGCTCCAGGACGGCGGCGGGCACCCCGGCCGTCAGTTCCCCGTCCTCCTCCGCGCATACGACACGGACCGGGACGACGGCCGGGTCGGTGCGGTCGGCAAGGGCGTTCAGTACGGGGAGCACGGCGGTGGTGCCGGGCGCCCCGCCGGCGCCCTCGCGGGCTTCGGCGAGGAGGGTGTCGCAGATGGTCCGCATGCTGCGGGCCGCATCACCGATGGCCCGCTGTGCGGTGCGCGTCTCGTCCTCGCCGCGGGGGCGGGCCTGCCACCAGTCGAGTTCGGCGACGATGGTGGCCAGCGGGTTGCGCAGTTCGTGGGACAGCTCGCTGGTGAGCTGCTGTTCGTGGCGCAGGGCGGCCCGGATCCGGTCGAGGAAGGCGTCCAGCGAGGCACCCAGCCGGGCGAGTTCGGCGGGCCGGGGCGCACCGCTGAAGCGCTCTTCGGAGGCGGTCGCACTCCATCGGGCGGCCTGGTCGGTCATCGTCCGGACGGGCCGCAGGGCCCGGCCGACGGCGAAGCGGGTCACCGCGTACGTGCACAGGAGCATGACGGTGTCCAGGGCCAGGGAGGCCATCAGCAGGGTGTCGCCGGATGCGCGGTACGGGGTGAGGTCGAGCGCGGTGACCACGGTCGCGGTCCGCATCGGGCCGCCGCCGTCCGGCGAGGGCGGTACCGGCCGGGCGCAGAGCCGGATCTGCACCCCGGCGTGCGAGGCGGTGGCGCACCGGGCGCCGCCCTGTGCCGCGAGGCGGGCGGCCGCGCGGGTGACGGGGCTGTTCGCCCCGGCGGCGGGGGGCTGCTCGACCAGGCTCGTCCCTTGGTAGATCCAGGCGTTGGTGTCGAGGAGGTCCTCCTGCGGGGTCTCCAGTACGCGCAGTACGGGGCCGCCGGTGTCGATGGTGGCGGCGATGGCGGAGGCGCGGGCCCGTAGCTGGTCGTCCGCCTGGCGGGCCAGGTGCTGGTGCACGAACGCGTTGAAGGCGATGGTGAACACCGCCATGACGAAGGCGGCGGTCGCGACCGCGAGCAGGGAGAGCCGTCCGCGCAGGGTGGCCGGCCGCGCCGCGTCCCGGAGCACTCTCATGACAGCCGGTGCCCCACGCCCCGCGAGGTGGCGAGGGCGAGGGAGCTGCCGGCCTCCCGCAGTTTGCGGCGCAGCCGGGTCAGGTACTGGTCGAGGGTGTTGTCGCTGACCTGGGCGCCTTCCGGCCAGCCGGCGCGGACCAGGTCCCGCCGGGGGACGAGGTCCCCCGCGGCGGCCAGCAGGGCGGCCAGGATCCGGAATTCGGTCGGGGTCAGGCCCAGGGGTACGCCCCGTACGGTGCAGGTGTGGCGGACGGCGTCCAGTACCACCTCTCCCCCGGCGACGGGAGCGGCCCGGGGGCTGCGTTTGACGGCGGCCCTCAGGCGGGCGGCGAGTTCGGCGAGGTGGAAGGGCTTGGCGAGGTAGTCGTCGCCTCCCGCGGAGAACCCGCTGAGCCGGTCGGTGAGGTGATGACGTGCGGTCAGGAAGATCACCGGGCGGTCGAACCCGTTGGCGCGCAGCGCCTGGCACACGTCGCGGCCGTCCGCGTCGGGCAGGCCGATGTCCAGGACGACGGCGTCGATGTCGGCCACGGCCAGCCGCAGGGCCGCCGCGCCGTCCTGCGCGGGGGTGGTCTCGAAACCCTCCTCGCGCAGGCCGCGCAGCAGGACGTCGCGCAGCCGGTGGTCGTCCTCGACGACCAGGACGTGTCGGCTCATGCGGGCCTCGGTTCCATGGGGAGGGCGGGGTTCAGCCGGCCTTCGCCGTCTTCGCCTCCGCGCCGGCGGCGGGAGTGGTGCTGCGTGCGGGTGCGAGGAAGAGCGCCATCACCGGGACGAGGTAGAGGCACCACGCGGTGACCTGGAGGACGGTCGGGTTGGGCTGGAAGTTGAACACGCCCTTGAGGAGGGTCCCGTACCAGCTGTCCGAGGGGATGGTCGTGCTGATGTCGAAGGCGAGGGTGTGCAGGCCGGGCAGGAAACCGCCTTCCTGGAGGTCGTGGAAGCCGTACGCGAGGACTCCTGCCGCGACCACGACCAGCATGGCTCCGGTCCAGGTGAAGAACCTCGCCAGGTTGATCTTCAGGGCGCCGCGGTAGAACAGCCAGCCCAGCACGACCGAGGTCAGGAGCCCGAGGACCGCGCCGATCAGGGGGCGGATGCCGTCGCCGGTGGCCTGGACGGCCGTCCAGATGAACAGCGAGGTCTCCAGCCCTTCCCGGCCGACGGCCATGAAGGCGGTGAAGACGAGCGCGCCGGTGCCCACGGCGAGCGCGGCGTCGAGCTGCCCCTGGAGTTCGGACTTCAGGTTGCGGGCGGTCTTCTTCATCCAGAAGACCATCCAGGTGACCAGGCCGACCGAGATGATCGACAGGGTGCCGCCGAGCAGTTCCTGGGCCTGGAAGGTGAGGGTGGAGGAGCCGAACTGGAGGACGGCGCCGAAGGCCAGCGAGAGGGTGACGGCCAGGCCGATGCCGAGCCATACGGGCGCGAGTCTGTCCTTGTGGTCGGTCTTGACCAGGTAGGCGATGAGGATGCAGACGACGAGACTGGCTTCCAGCCCTTCGCGCAGGCCGATCAGATAGTTGCCGAACACGGCGTGGGGTTCCTTTCGCCGGTTACTCGGCCGCTGCGGCCGCGAGCTTGGAGAGCGGTTCGGCGAGGGCGTTGACGCCGTCCGAGAGCTCCTTGCGCTGCTCCTCGGTGACCTTGTCGTACGCGGTGAAGTCGTAGCCGGTCTTGTCCGCCCGGTACTTGTCCAGCAGCGTGTTGATCGCGGTGAACTGCGCGTCCAGGTTCTTGGCCAGCTCCGCGTCGTTCTTGACGGTGACGGGCTTCAGGAGCTCGTAGACCTTCTCGGCGCCCTCGACGTTGGCCTTGAAGTCGGCCAGGTCGGTGTGGCTGTAGCGGTCTTCCTCGCCGGTCACCTTGTTGCGGGAGACCTCGTCCAGCAGTTCCTTGGCGCCGTTCGCCATGGACGTGGGGGCGATCTCCGCCGTGCCGACGCGCTTGTGCCACTCGGCGATGTCGGTGTCCAGCTGGGAGGCGAGGGCCTTCTCCTCGTCGCCGATCCTGTTGTCGGCCCACAGGGACTTCTCCAGCCGGTGCCAGCCGGTCCACTTCTGGCCGGGCTCCAGGCCGTCCTCGCGGACGTCGGTCTTCGGGTCGATGTCACCGAAGGACTCGGCGACCGGCTCGGTGCGCTCCCAGCCGCGCCGCGACGGGGCGAAGGCCCGCTTCGCGGCTTCCACGTCACCGGCGCGGACGGCGTCGGTGAAGGTCTTGACCGCGGGGAGGGAGTCGTCGGCCTGCGCCAGCACGTAGCCGCGGTAGGCCGCGACGGCGGCGTCCAGCTCGGGGCTGCGCTTGTCGCCGCCGCTCTTGCCGGTGGCCTTGACCTCGGTGCGGATGCCGTCGCCCTTCATGCCGGGCTTGCAGGCGAATTCGTAGTCGCCCGCCTTGATCTCGGCGGTGATGGTGGCCTTGGTGCCGGGGCCGATGTTCTCGCGCTCGGCGACGATGCGGTCGTCCGGGAAGAGGACGTAGAGCTCGGTGACCTTGGAGCCCTTGTTCTCGACCTCGATGGAGACCTTGCCGGCCGGGAACTCGGTCTTGGAGACCTCGCAGGCACTGTCCGTCGCGTTGACCTTGATGGCGCCGGACCCGCTGTCGTCGCTCTTGTGGGCACACCCCGTGACGGTGGCGGTGACTATCGCGAGACCGGCGGCGGCGAAGAGCACCGAGCGGGCGGATGAGGACATGGGTACTCCCAGGCATGGCGGGACGGCAAAGCCGCGGCAAGCCTCAACTTAGGCAAGGCTGCCCTTTCGTCTACTGCACTGTAGACGATGGCGCGCGGCACGTCTGCCACCCGGGCACACCGGCGGCCCCCACCCGCCGTGTCGCCGCGCACCACCCCTCACACACCGGCCTCTCGGGGCACCCGGGCCCGTCTGACCCCGGCGTCCACGGCCATGGCGGCGGCGAGCCAGGTCAGGGCGTAGAGCCAGCCGCCGAGGACATCGGTGGGCCAGTGCACGCCGAGGTAGACGCGGGTCAGGCCGACCGTGACGGCCCAGCAGGCGAACAGGACCCACCAGAGCCGGGCGGCGGCCGGCGAGGCCGTGCGCCACACCGCCCAGGCCAGCAGACCGGCCACGAGCGCCGAGGTGGCGGTGTGACCGGAGGGGAAGGAGAAGCCGGACGCGTGCGTCACCCGGTCGGCAACGGGCGGACGCGGCCGGGCCACCGCGTACAGGACGGCGTAGCGCAGACCCTGGGCGAGCAGCAGGAACCCGAGCGCGCCCGCGGCCGTCAGCAGCCGGCCGCGCGCGCCCCGGCCCCAGCCCACGAGGAGCCCCGCGGTCACGGCGCACAGGTACGGGACGGGGCCGGTCCCGGTCGTGGTGACGGCCCGCGCGAAGGCGACCGCGGCGGCGGGGCGGTGCTGTACCGACCAGCGGTGCAGGCTCTCGTCGAGGGGGTACGGGCTGCCGTGGCGGGCCGCGACCAGAGCGGCCAGCACGGCGAACAGGACTGCGCACAGCGCTGCGACCAGGCCCCAGCGGGTGGCCCTCCGCGCGGCCGGGGCCCTCATCGGGGTGCCACCAGAGGCCGCAGCGGCGAGCTGCCCAGCCGCTGTACGAGGGGGGTCGCGCGCCGGGCCGCACGGGTGAGCAGCCAGGCGATCGCCGCCCCGACGACCAGGCCGATGACGACGTCATGGGGGTAGTGGGCGCCCACCCAGACCCGGGAGAAGGCCATCAGCAGTGCCGCCGGCACCGCGATCGCCGCGAGCCGGCGGTCTGTGACCCAGAGGGCCGCGGCCGCCGCGGCGGCGATGGCGGCGTGGTTGCTGGGGAACGACCAGTCGCCCAGGGGCGGGCAGGCCTCCAGCGTGACCGCGTGCAGGGTCTGACAGGGCCGCTGCTCCCGGAAGAGCGATTTGATGCCGGTGTCGGCGAGGAAGGCGAGGACCACGACGAGGGGCGCCGCGAGCGCCGCGGCGGTCCTCGCCGGGTCGGCCGCCGCCCGGGCGCGCCACCAGGCGGCCAGCATCAGTACGGCGAAGAGGGCGAGGCCGTAGTCGGACCAGGCGGTGACCAGGCCGTCGAGCCAGCCGGGGGCCCGCTGGGCGAGGCCGGTGAGCCGGGTGTACAGGTGTCCGTCGACGGCGGGGCCGTCCAGGGCGAGCAGGCTCAATGCGAGCCTCCGTTCGAAGTGCGGGGGCTGCGCCGGCGGATCACTTCCACGGCGAGCGGGGTGAGCGAGACGAGTACGACGAGGGCGACGATCGGCAGGAGGTAGCGGTCGACATCGGGCACCGAGGAGCCGAGCGCGTAGCCGGCCAGCACCAGACCCACCGTCCACACGAGCCCGCCGCTCACCTGCCAGAGCGTGAAGACGCGGGCGGGGACGTTCAGCGCCCCGGCCATCGGGTTCAGGACGGTGCGCACGATCGGCACGAAGCGGGCCAGGACGATCGCCTTCGCGTGCCCGTACCGGTCGAGGAGTTCCTCGGCCTTCGCGGCGCCCTCGTGGAGTTTGCGGCTGCGGCTGCGGGCCAGCACGGCGCGTCCGCCGCGCCGTCCCAGGAGGTAGCCGGTCTGCGCCCCGAGCAGGGCTCCGGCCACGGCCGCGCACAGCACCTGCGGGAGCGAGAGGTGGACCGGTCCGTGGTCGCCCGCCACGCAGAGCAGGCCCGCGGTGAAGAGGAGGGAGTCACCGGGCAGGAAGAAGCCGACGAGGAGGCCGGTCTCCGCGAAGAGGACGGCCGCGACGCCGAGGGCGCCGAAGGCCGACAGGAGGGAACCGGCGTCCAGCGGGTTGACGGCCTGCGGGCCGAGCGCCTGCGACGCCGCGGCGAGAGCGGGCAAGGTCATGTCGAACAGCTCCCATAGGGTGAGAGGAACAGGGTCCGGTGCGACGCCCTGCCGACTGACGGCTACAGTTCCACATCAAGGTCTACAACACTGTAGACGATCGGCGCCTGGAATCGATGCCTGGAGGAGCGCACCCATGGGCGACAGGACCCCCGAACGGCGCCCCGCCGGCGAGCTGGAGGCCGGCGTGCTGGCGGCGCTCTGGGCGGCGGACGGCCCCCTGTCCCCGGGCCGGGTCCAGGAGACGATGGGCGGGTCCCTCGCCCGCACGACCGTGACGACGATCCTGTCGCGCCTGTACGAGAAGGGCGCTGTGACCCGCAAGCGGTCCGGCCGCGGGTTCGTCTACGTGCCGACCGAGGACGCCTCCGGCCTCACCGCCCGGCGCATGCACGCCGAACTGGCGAAGGACCGGGACCGCGAGGCCGTACTGAGCCGCTTCGTCTCGCAGCTGAGCAGCGAGGACGAGCGCCTGCTGCGCGCCCTGCTCGACGGGGAAGGGGACGCGGCGTGATCCACATCGCCTGGCTCCCCCTCCTCGTGCCGTTCCTGGCCGCACCGGCGGGCAGGCGGCTGGCCTCGCACCTGTCTGCGCACCTGCCTCCGCGGCAGGTGGTCTGGCTGCTGACGGTTACCGCGGTCGGCCTCGCCGCCGGGAGCACCTGCGCGCTGGCCCTGCTGATCGTCCCCGGCGCCACCCACCTCCACGTCGTCGCCGCCCTGGGCCATCTGCTCACCCCGCTCAGCAGCGGCTCACCCGACGCCGTCATCGCGATCGCCGTCACCGCCGGGGCCCTGCTCGCCTGGTGCACCGCCCGGCTGGTGCGGGGGGCGCGCCGGCGCCGGACCCAGCTCCGCCGCGCCGGGAGGCTCGCGGCCGAGGCGGAGGGCGAGCTCGTCGTCCTGCCGGACGAGCACCCCGACGCCTACGCGCTGCCCGGAAGTCCGGGCCGCATCGTCGTCACGACCGGCATGCTCCGCGCACTCTCGGCGCCCGAGCGCGAGGTCCTGCTCGCCCACGAGCGCGCCCACCTCCGGGAGCGCCACCACCTCTTCACCGCCGTGGTCGACCTGGCCGGCCTGTGCCACCCGGCACTGCGGACCCTGCGCGAGCCGCTGGCGTACGCGCTGGAACGCAGCGCCGACGAATCCGCCGCCCGCGCCGTGGGCAGCCGGCGCCTGACCGCCCGGGCCATCGGCCGGGCCGCCCTCGCGACCCGCGCCTCCTCCGCCACCGGCCGTACGCGCCCCGGTCCGGCCCTCCCCGCGACCGCCGGGCCGGTCCCCCGCCGCGTCGCCGCCCTCCTCGGCCACGGCACCGAGACCAGGCCGGCGCGGCCCCTCGCCCGGCGCGCCGCGGTGCTGGCACTGGTGGCCTGCGTGGCACTCTCCGCCGGGGCGTCCCTCCAGGCGGCCGACGACCTGCACGACGGCATCGAAGTCGCCCAGGGCGAATCCCGCTGAGGCCGGCCCGTGCCACAGGGCCGGCCACAGGCGGTGGGTGCCACCGGGCGCCGCATGCGCCTCCACCCAGCGCAATTCGGCCCGTTGTCGCCCCGCCGGAATGAGGAACCGGCCGTCCAGGTTCCAGGGGTGGACCGCCGGGGCCCGCCCGGCCGGGACACCTTCAGAGAGAAGACACGAAGATGCGTGCCGTCATCCTGTCCGAATACGGTGGCTCCGACGTGCTCCGCGTCGCCGAGGTCCCGACCCCTCAGCCGGGCGACGGTCAGATCCGTATCCGGGTCGCGGCGGCCGCGTTGAACCCCGCCGACGCCTTGATCCGTTCCGGCGCCCTGGCCTCGCGCGTCCCCGCGCAGGAGCACTACGTTCCGGGTCTCGACGTCGCCGGAACCGTCGACGCCCTGGGCGCAGGCGTCCGGGGCTTCGCGGTCGGCGACGCCGTGATCGGCTTGTCCGACTGGCCGGAGACCCGGGCGGGCACGCACGCCGAGTACGTCGTCCTGCCCGCCACCGCAGTCGCCGCCGCACCCCGGCACGCGAGCCCGGCCCAGGCGGCGACGCTCCCGCTGAACGGACTCACCGCCTGGCAGGCACTGGACCTGCTCGCCGCGGCCGACGGCGCCACCGTGGCGGTCACCGGTGCGGCGGGCGCCGTGGGCGGCTACCTCGTCGAGCTGGCGGCCGCGCGTGGTCTGCGGGTCGTCGCCGTCGCCGGGTCCCAGGACCGGGAACTGGTGAGCGAGTTGGGAGCCACCCTCTTCGTCCCGCGCTCTGCGGACCCCGCCGCCGCGATCCGCACAACCGTTCCCGGCGGAGTCACCGGGCTGATCGATGCCGCGGCCCTGGGCGGGTCGGTGATCGGCGCGGTAGAAGACGGAGGCACGTTCGTCAGTGTCCTCGGCGCCGGTCCGGCACCGGAGCGCGGGATCCGGGTCTCGCAGGTCCGCGTACACAGTGACGCCGTGCAGCTCGCCCAACTGGCCACCCTCGCGGACGCCGGCCGTGTCACCCTACGGGTGGACCGGACGATGCCGTTCACGGAAGCCGCCGCGGCCCACGACGCCCTGGCCTCGCGCGGCCGGCGCGGGCGCATCGTCCTCGTCCCCCCATCGAGCTGACCGCCGCTCGCGGAGCGGCCCGCACACAGGGAACCGGCTCGGGCTCCGGGCTGCCTCGCGGCGGTGCCCGATCCGCGCCGGGCCAAGGGCCGCCTCCACCCCCCGCCTTCGTCCTCGCGCTCGCCGCGTGCGCGGGGCCGGGGCCGGTGGCGGTGGCGGCGGAGTCGGCTCAGGAGGCCGTCGCCGGAACGATGTGGTCGAGTCCCTGCGCACTGCTCGTCGCGGCCTCGATCGAGCGCGGCAGCATGATGCTCTCGTAGGCGTGGACGGCGTCGCCGACGCCGGATTCGGTAACGAGGGCGTGGGCGAGGTCGGATCCGTCGAGCATGGCGAGGTTGGCGCCCAGCCCGACCGGGGGCATCAGGTGCGCGGCGTCGCCGAGCAGCGTGACGCCGGGTACGTGCTCCCAGGTGTGCGGGGCGGGCAGAACGAAGAGGGACCGGTTGACGAACCCGCTGTCACTGTTGCCCAGCATGTAACGCAGGCTCTCGTCCCATCCGTCGAACATCCTCAGCAGGTGCGTCCGCACGGCCCGCTGGTCGCCGAGGTCGATACCGGCGGCCACGTGCCAGTTCTCCGGCGCGCGGAGCGCGATGTAGGCGCGGATGTGGCCGTTGCTGTTGCGCTGGGCGACCAGCGACCTGCCGGCGCCCTTCGCCAGCATCGATCCGTTGCCGACCAGCCGTGCGAGGTCGGGGTGGCGGGTGTCGCAGTGGTCGAATCCGGTCTCGACGAAGGTGACGCCGGTGTAGCGGGGTGCGGCGTGCGACAGGGCCGGGCGGACACGCGACCAGGCGCCGTCGGCGCCGACCACCAGGTCGAAGTCCTCGGCGGTGCCGTCACCGAAGAGCAGCCGGCAGGTGCCGTCCGGCAGCGGGGTGGCCCCGGTGACGGCGCGGTCCCACCGCACCGTGCCCTCGGTGAGCGAGTCCAGGAGGAGTCCGCGTAGTCGGCCCCGGTCGATCTCCGGCCGGCCACCGGCGGCGGAAGGCCCCTGATGCGCCAGGAGGGTGGCGTCGGCGAAGTCGAGCACGCGCCACTCCTCTCCTTCGGGGCGGGCGAAGGCTTGGAACCGGTCGAGGAGTCCTGCCGCCCGCAGGGCGGCCTGACCGGTGTCGGCGTGCAGGTCGAGGGTGCCGCCCTGCGGGCGGGCGTCGGCGGAGGTCTCGCGTTCGAAGACGGTGACGTGGCGGCCGTGTTGCTGCAGGACTCGGGCGCAGGTCAGGCCACCGAGGCCGGCACCGACGATCGCGATGCGGGGATCACGGGCAGAGTTCATGGGAGTGTCCCCGGGAGGTGGGTGAGCTGCCGGGAGGTCCGGTATCACCAAGAAAGCACACTCACAAAATAAGTGCAATGACTTCACTTTCCTAGTCACTACACGCCGGCCTATGATGGACGGGTGACCGAACCGACCGGGCGCCGCGAGCGCAAGAAGGCCCAGACCCGCCAGTCCCTGGCCGAGGCCGCACTCGAACTCTTCCTCGACCGCGGCTACGACCAGGTCGGCGTCAAGGACGTCGCCGACACCGCCGACGTCTCGGTGACCACCCTCTTCAAGCACTTCTCCGGCAAGGAAGCCCTGGTCTTCGACCAGGACGACGACCTGGAAGCAGCGCTCGTCGCCGCCGTGCACGAGCGCACCCCCGGCCAGTCGATCCCGCAGGCGCTGCGCGAGCACATCCTGCTGAAGCAGACCCAGTTCGCCGTCCATGCCACGGACCCGCGGTTCGCCGATTTCACGCGTATGGTGCGGGAGACCCCAGCGCTGCGCGACTACGCCCACCGCATGTGGACGCGCCACGAAGCGGCCCTGGCACGGGCCATCGCCGAGGCTGTCGGCGCTCCCGAGGACGACATCGGCTGCGCCGCCCTGGCTCGGTTCGCCCTTGAGGCCCGTGGCCTCATCCAGCGGCACGCCGAGCCGCGCCGAGCCGCCGACGAGGCCTTCGCGCTGCTCGAACAGGGCTGGGCGGCTTCCCACCCGGGCAGTTGACCCGTCCCCTGGAGGGGCCGACACGGCCCCGCGACCGCCGGCCGGCACGGTCCTCTAAATGATCTCTGGGTCGCCTCGGGGGCGGTGGCCTGTCGTTCGGCCCCGCCACCTATCCCGCGAGGGCGCGGTTGTGCATCCGGGCGATTCCGAGCATGCCGTGGTGAACGCCGTCGCCTTTGACGCGGCGGTCGCGAAGGACCTTCCAGGTCTTCACGCCAATACCGACTGTGCACGCGTGCGGCGGACTGCTGACACTGCGATGCTCCCCGAGGCCCGCGATCGCTCGCGTCGACCAGCGTGCCGTCATCCGCGAGCACGGCCCGCTACACCACGGGGTCCAGACCCCTCAACGCATGCTGCCAGGTACGACCTGCTGCAACTGGGCGGTCAGGGAGCCTGGTGAAAGGGGATGGGTATGCCGTGAGCGTTCAGAGCCGTCGTGTAGCGAGCCAGCAGCTCGTCAAGGTTGGAGAGGAGGATGGCCGCAGCCTCGCGGGCTTCACCGACGTCGCCCTGATCGCATGCTTCTACGATCTCAGCGACATCTGCGCGGATGGTCGACAGGGAGTCTCCCTGGATCAGCACGCCCGGAAAATTACGCGGGGGCAGACGGACGACCGCGTCGTTCCCCGGATCCGTGAACAGTTCAGCCTCGATACGTTCCATCCGACCATCCAACCTGACGCCCTCCCTCAACTCCAGGCGTAGTCATCACGGAAGCGCGGCCGGAACCAACTGTCGCGCGCAGTCTCGGTTGTGACCGAGTGCGATACCCGGCCCGGGTGGACGACACCAGTACCCAGGGATCGGCCGACAGCCCGACCGGGGCACGGCCGCTCGCCGGGTCTGGGCGCCGCCCGAAGCGCCGGCGTCTTCACGGGGCGGGTCGCCGGCGTTCCTACGGGGAGGCGGTGTCGTCTTCCTCCGCGCGCGGCCAGAAGCGGCCTTCGAGGGCCTCGGCGCTGCGGTTGAGCCGGATCAGGACGTCCTCCAGCTCCCGCACCTCCTCGGGGGACCAGTCGGCGACCACCCGGGCCAGGCAGGACTGGTTGACCTCGCGGTCTCCGGCGAGCCGGCGCCCGCCCTCGGCGGTGATGCGCAGCTTGCGGGCCATGCCGCCGTCCGGGCACGCGACGCGCTCGGCCAGTCCGCAGCGCAGCAGTGCGGCCGTCTGGCGGTTCACGGTCGAGGTGTCGAGCCCGAAGGCCTCCGCCAACTGTCCGATGGACATGGGGCCCTGGGTGTCGATCCGGCTGAGCAGCAGGTACGCCGACCGCTCCAGGCGTTCGGGGTCGCGCTCGCGCCGGGCCAGCACCTGGTGCCGCGAGAGCAGCATCAGCTCCCGCTCCAGTTTCTCCAGCACTGCGCCTCCCGCTCCTTCCGGCACCCACCATTATCGCCGACCCGTGGACCGGCCGACCCCTGCCGGGGTGGCCCGGGGGCGACTCCCCGCGAGGGCCGGGGCCGGACCGGCGGCAGCGCACGCAATATGCATGATACATAACATGTGTACTATGCACTTCTCGTTGTCACCCCGACGAGCCACAGCCTCAACCCGGAGGACCCGCATGACCCGCATGACCGTCACCACGTCCACCGCCTCCCGCGCGGCCGACATCCTGTCCCGGCCCGTCACGCTGAACGGCCTGACCGTCCCCAATCGCATCGCGATGGCTCCGATGACGCGGATGTTCTCTCCCGGCGGCGTGCCCGGGGAGGACGTGCAGGCGTACTACGCCAGCCGGGCCGCCGCGGGCGTGGGCCTGATCGTCACCGAGGGCACCTACGTCGGCCACGATTCCGCCGGGCAGAGCGACCGGGTGCCGCGGTTCCACGGCGAGGAGCAGCTGGCGGGGTGGGCGAAGGTCGCCGCGGCCGTGCACGAGGCCGGCGGCACGATCGTTCCTCAGCTGTGGCACATAGGCATGGTGCGCAAGCAGGGCGAGGCACCGTACGCCGACGCGCCCGCCGTCGGCCCCTCCGGCATCCGCGTCGACGGCACCGAGGGGACCGGCAAGGCGATGACCAGCGCCGACCTCGACGACGTCATCGGCGCGTTCGCCGACGCCGCCGCGGAGGCCGCGCGGATCGGCTTCGACGGCGTCGAGCTGCACGGCGCCCACGGCTACCTGCTCGACCAGTTCCTGTGGGAGCGGACCAACCGCCGCACCGACGCGTACGGCGGCGACGCGGTGGCCCGTACGAAGTTCGCCGCGGAGATCGTGGCCGCGGTCCGCGAGCGCGTCCCGGCCGACTTCCCGGTGATCTTCCGCTACTCGCAGTGGAAGCAGGAGGCCTACGACGCCCGGCTCGCGCAGACCCCGGAGGAGCTGGAGGCGATCCTGGCCCCGCTGGCGGCGGCCGGCGTCGACGCGTTCCACGCCTCCACCCGGCGCTACTGGCTCCCGGAGTTCGAGGGCTCGGACCTGAACCTGGCGGGCTGGACCAAGAAGCTCACCGGCCGGCCGACCATCACCGTGGGCTCGGTCGGCCTCGACGGCGACTTCATCCGCGCCTTCGCCGGCGAGGGTGCGGCGCTCGGCGACATCGACAACCTCCTGGACCGCATGGAACGCGACGAGTTCGACATGGTCGCCGTCGGCCGGGCGCTGCTCCAGGACCCGCAGTGGGCGGCGAAGGTCCTCGGCAACCGCTTCGACGAGCTGAAGCCGTACGACGCGGAGGCGCTCAAGTCGCTCAGCCGGTGAGCCGGTAGCCGTGCGGAATCCTGGTCCGCGAACGCCCCGTGACGTCGGTCCGCCGACGTCACGGGGCGTTCGCGCTCCGGTCAAGGATCGCCGGGCCTCACGAGTGCCACCCCGCCGCCGGACGGCGGAGACCGAGAAGCTCGGTTTTCCGCCGCACGTCCCGGCGGCCTGCGGTCGCCGGGCCGGGGGTCGGGTCCGCAGGGGCTGCTGGTTACGCTCTGCGGCGTGACGGGATCAACGACAGCCATCGCCCAGTGCAGGGCGGCCCTCGGAGAGGCACCGCGTAGCTTCTCCTGGTTCGACAAGTTCAGATATCTGCGGATACCCAGGTCCGACTGGGTGGAGCGTGAGGATCCGCTCGCGGAGATCTTGAAGGTCCAGGACATGCTGCTGGCCGAGGGCCGCCTGGTCTGGGGCGCCCTCGTGCAGGCGAACAACGCTCTGTTCGGGCGCGGCTGGGACGACCTCCCGGCCGCCGTGATCTACAGCCCTGACACAGCGGTGTTCGATGACAGCCCGGACCTGCTCCTCGACATCGCGCGAAAGCTGTACCGGCTGAAGGGGACCCGGCAGCAGGATCCTGAACTCGCCGCGTTCTCGCGCATGCTCGCCAGCGAGATGGACCGGGAGATGCGGTTGGAGGTTCCCAGGCGACTGACGGGAAGTGCCGCCGTCTACTGCACCGACGTCATCGTCGCCCGCAGGCATCTTCCGGGCCGCGTAC
This sequence comes from Streptomyces sp. AB3(2024), assembly GCF_041862025.1. NCBI lineage: Bacteria > Bacillati > Actinomycetota > Actinomycetes > Kitasatosporales > Streptomycetaceae > Streptomyces > Streptomyces sp. AB3(2024). The sequence continues at coordinate 63,707 of NZ_JBGWAB010000009.1, read as the reverse complement.
TGAACGACTCGGTCTTCCCCCTGCTCATCGCTCCGGAGCGCACTGCGATGACGATGATGCTGCCGAGCCGCTTCTGGCCATCGCCGGCCTGACCCCGCCCCGCCGGGGCGTGGCCGCTTCCGTTCGCCCGGCCCTCCCTGGTCACGGCAGATGCCCGTTTCTGGATCACCGGTGCGCCTATCCGGGTCACTTCCGGACGTCCCCCGAGCGGGAGGCGCTCGGTGGGGGTAGGTCGTTCCGCACAGGGTGACCCAGGGACGCATGAGGAGATCAGCTGTGTACGCAGTGATTCGGCGTTACGAAGGAGTGACCGACTCCGCCGAGGCGGGACGCCTGGTGGACGAGGGGTTCGTGCCTCTGCTCCGCCGGGTCCCCGGTTTCGTGGCGTACTACTGGGTGGATGCCGGGGACGGAGTGATGGTCTCCACCGGCGTCTTCGCCGACCGGTCCGGGGCCGATGAATCGGTCAAGCAGGCGGCGGACTTCGTACGGGAGAACCTCGCGCCATTGCTCCCCAACCCTCCTCAGGTCACGGCCGGCCCGGTTGTGGCCGCCGGGTAGCGACCGGCGAAGCGTGCTCCGGCAGTAGTTCCACTCGTGGCCGGGCGCGCTTGCCACAGGTCGAGCCGGTCGTGAGGCAGCAAGGGCGGTCGGGTCAGGACGACGTCGCCGGCCCTTTGGGCGGGCCCGGATCGCCAGGCCGCGGTCGGCGAAGACCGGATCGTCTGCGGCGGCGATACCCGGTCCCCGTCGAGAACCCCTTCGCGTGCGTGCCGTCGTCCGAAATCCGGGGGCGGTGACGGCACGGGCGGCCGATCCCGGCAAGCCACTGATCGGGGCCACGGTTTCGTCAACTCCCGTGAACCACTGTGAACTTGACCCACTCGCCAGTAACATCCGACCCGCCAGTAACCCGCCGGCCCAGCAGCCGCCCGCGAAAGGGTCTCCTGCATGCGCTTGACCTCCCGCGTCGTCCCCGCCGCCCTCGCCTTGGCCGCCCTCCTGCTCGGCGTCCTCCCCACACAGGCCCAGGCCCGCCCCGACCGCGCCCCCGACCGGGTCACGGTAGGTGACCGCACCTTCATCGCCGACGGCCAGGGCCGCGCGCTCCAGTGGCGCGGCTTCAACCTCTCCGACAAGAGCAGCCGAGGCGCCAACGCGTTCGCCGACATCCACGAGAGCGACCTCAAGGACATGGCCGCCCGGGGCTTCAACCTCGCGCGCCTCGCGTTCTTCTGGGACGACCTCGAACCCACCCCCGGGCACTACGACCGCGGCTACCTCGCCAAGATGCGCCGCATCCTCGACTGGGCCGACCGCTACCACGTCAAGGTCGTCCTCGATGCCCACCAGGACGTGTACGGCCCCCACTTCGGCTCCCGCGGCGTCCCCGACTGGGCCACCCGTGACGAGGGGCTGCCGTTCACGCCCATACCCGACGACTGGTTCTCCGAGTACTTCGAGCCGTCCGTGCAGACCGCCTTCGACCACCTGTACAAGGACGCCGACCTCCGCGCCGCGCACGCCCGCATGTGGCTGACGGTGGCCTCCGCCCTGGGCAGGCACCCGGCGCTTCTCGGGTACGACCTCATGAACGAGCCGTTCGCGAAGTTCCTCGAAGGCGAAGACCTCCCCGCCGCCGCGGCCCGCTTCGAGGCCGGCGAACTCACCGAGATGTGGAACCGTCTTGCCCGGGCGATCCGCCTGGTCGACCAGAAGTCGTGGGTGTTCGTCGAACCGACCGTCATCGTCGGTCTCGGCGTCCCGACCCGGATGGGCCGCATCGACGACCCGCACGCCGGCTACGCGCCGCACTTCTACGAGACCGCGATGGAAACCGGCTCCGACTACGACCCCAACGGCACCTTCATCCCCGCCTACGAGGCCGCGATCAGCGACTACCCGACCCGTAACCGTATGCCGGTGATCGTGGGGGAATGGGGCGGCAACCCGTACGTTCCGCACGCGAGCCAGTTCGTCACCGACATGACGGCCTCCCTGGACCGCTTCTCCAGTGGCTGGACGTGGTGGCAGTGGTGCCGGGGCGGCGGCTACTGCTTCCTCGACCAGACGGGCGCCGTGAAGCCCAACGCCCGGCTGCTCGTCCAGCCGTACGCGCGAGCCGTCGCGGGCGACCCGCTCCGGTTCGCGTACGACCCGGCTACGCGCACCTACACGCTCACCTTCCGCACCCGCGACAACGCGGAGGGGCCAACCCAGATCACCGTGCCCAGGGACACGTACCCGGGCGGCTACCGCGTCGACATCCAAGGCGGAAAGGCCAGTTGGGACGACCACGGCCAGACCGTCTCCGTGAGCACGCGCGGCAGGGCCGGAGCCACCTACCGGGTCACGATCAGCCCGAGGTAGCCGACCCGGTCCGCTCGGCGGGGCCACGTCCTCACCGGCCGCGGCTGCCCGGGCCGCCGTCCGGGCCGCCGTCCGGGCAGCCGTCCGGCTGCGGATCCTGGCCGGTTTGCGGCCTGGACTGCACGCGCCGGGTGAGGTTCGCTCGTACACCGACCGGCCCCACCGGGGGGCCGGGAGGAAACGGGGAAACGTCATGGCCCGTTCGATCAAGGCTCTCGCCGCTCTCGTCATGGCTGGGGCATCCATCCTCTGCGCGACCTCGCAGGCGTCCGCCGACCCGAACCCCAACCACACCGGCTCCACCCCGCAGTGGATCCGGCTGAGCACCAGCCACTACGTGGGCGTCTACACCTCCCCCGACGCGGGATCCGGCAAGTACAACAACATCACCCTCGCGCCGGGCAGCGACTGGGTCTTGGCGGACTGCTGGGTGGCCGGCGGGCCCGTCGGCAGCGACGGCAACGTCTGGTACCGCACCGAGAACGTGTGGCAGAACAATCGGTCGGTCGCTGTGGGGGTGAGCTGGACGTTCGGACCGTACGTGGACGGCGCGGCGCAGTTCCACAACGTGCCCGGCCTCCCCCACTGCTGAACCAGCCGGTGGCCACACGGCGGCCCGCACACCGTTCCCGGTGCGCGGGCCGCTCCTCGCGGTCCCCGGGAGAGCAGCGGCTGCCCGTCGACGTCGCAGTGAGCCCAGTGGGCTCAGTGGGGCCGGTGAGGCCGCTCAGGAAGCGGGCGACCGTCTCGTCCGCTGTCCGCTGTCCGATGTCAGGCGCTGTGCCTGATGGCCGTACGGATCCAGTCCGCGTAGGCGGGCACGTTGGTGCAAATGCCCGGCCCGGCCGAGCAGGCGACCCCCGGGGCGCCGGGACCCGTGGCTCCGATGAGCTCCCACCGCCCGTGCCGGCCCCTCTGGAGCTGCGGCCCGCCGGAGTCCGGATGGAGCACCACCCGGCTCTGCCCATCGGTGGCTGAGCCCTGGGCGCGGCGCGGGGCCGGGCGGTCCGCCGCTCCGCCGCGTGGGCGGGAGCGGGAGCGGCCAGAACCGGTACCCGGGGCCGGCGGCCGGACCGGAAGGCCCTGGCCGCCGGACCGCCCGGACGGTGCGTCAGACCATGGCGAGCCGGTCCACCAGCAGCTCCACCCTCCGCTCGGCGTCACCCGACGGCAGCCGTCCCGCCCGGGTCAGGGTCGCCAGCCCGTGCAGGGCCGCCCAGAACACCTCGGTGAACAACGCCGGGTGGACGCCGTCCCCGGCGACCTCGCCGAGGCTCTCCAGCAGGGCGGCGAAGGCGTCCTTCAGGGGCTCCGGGGTGTCCTCCCGCGCGAACGCCAGGCCGCCGTCGAGCTGGAACATGGCGTCGTAGACCGCCGGGTTCCGTTCGGCGAAGCCGAGGTAGGCGCGGGCGAGGGAGGTGACCCGGGCGCGCGGGCCGTCCGCGGCGGAGGCCGCCGCCCGCAGCGCCGCGGCCATCTCGGCGGCGCCTTCGAGGGCGACGGCACCGATGATCTCGCGCTTGCCGCGGAAGTGGCTGTAGAGGACGGGCTGGCTGTACTCGATGCGCTCGGCGAGACGGCGCGTGGTGACCGCGTCCCAGCCCTGCTGCTCGGCGAGTTCGCGGGCCGTCGCCAAGATGAGGCGCTCGCGGCCCGCCCGTTCGCGCTCCTTGCGTTCCTGTACCGACATGATTCGATCCTAGCATCGCTAGACATACGAGCGGCAGCAGTACTAGCGTTGCCTCATCATCTAGCGACGCTAGATCCCAGGAGGGGTCATCATGCTCCATGCACTTGAGGTCTTCACCACCGTGGCCGTCGGCGTGATGGTGGGAGTGGAGTTCTCCGTCGCCTTCTTCGTCAACCCGATCCTCGCCGGCCTCCCCGGAGACAACGGCCTGCGCGGGCGCACCCACGGGGCCCGGCTGCTCGGCGCCGTGATGCCGTTCTGGTACATCGGCTCGCTCGTCCTCGCCGCGGTCTGGGCCGTCGCCGGACGGAACCACCACGGCGCCGGCCTCGTCGTCACCGCCGCCGCGTTGCTGATCCTCAGCGTGGTCATGTCGGTCCTGCTGCTCGTCCCGATCAACAACCGGGTCAAGACGTGGACCGCCGACGGCCTGCCGGCCGACTGGAAGCAGCAGATGAACCGCTGGGACCGCTTCCACTACGTCCGCGTCGCCGTCATCATCGCCGCCTTCACCCTGCTGGTCACCGCCCTCGGCTGAGCCCGCGGGCCGACCGGAATCCGCATGGGCGGCGGCAGGCTATGCGCCCTTGCGGAACAGGCGGTTGAGGAGGAGGCCCACGCGGGGCTCCCAGGTGGACCCCGGGGGCACGGCGATGCCCACCTCCTCGGCCAGTTTCCGCAGGTGGACGTCGACGGCGGCCTCCGCCAGCCCGGCGTGCACCGCGGCCGCCCGGCGGCCCCGCCGCCAGGCGACGAGGCCGGCGGCGGCGCCTCCCACGGCGGCCGGCCACCAGAAGCAGCCGAGCACCAGGTAGCAGCAGGCCCACACCGATCCGGCCACCTCGGCATCGAAGCGGGCCCTCGTCGTCCGCAGCTCCGTCCTGACCTCCTCCGGCAGCACCAGCCACAGCCCGGGCCAGCAGGCGGCCAGGTCGATGCCGTACTGACCCCGCAGGCGGCTCTCCACCCCGGCGAAGCGGTCGCCGGTGTACGTGGGCCGGGCCGGTGCGGAGAGCCCCATCCGGTCACGGCGGGCGGTGAGGTCCGTGATCTGCCGCAGTTGCGCGTCGTCGCGGTCGTACGGCGGGTTGTCGCGGCGGATCCCGTCGATCTGCCGCTGCAGGTCCTCCCAGAGCCCGGCCCGACGTGCGGTCACCCGCCGGGCCGGCCGGCGGGCCGGTCGTGGCCAGTCCCCCGTCCAGACCCGTACGGCGCCCTCGCCGCACACGCGGACGAGCATCCCCATGGCCACGGCCACGAGGAGGGCCACCGCCACCGCCGCGACCTGACCCACGACCGGCCGGTGCGCCAGCGTCGTGGCCCAGTGTCGGGCCTTCTCGATCAGGAGACCCGCGTCGAGGGCATGATCCTGGCCGAGCACGGCGGCGCAGGCGCTCGCCCCGACGAAGAGCAGCCCGGGCAGCGCCAGGGCGGACACCCACTTCTCGGCCAGTTTCTCGCCGAGCTGGTCGAGTACGGGGGTCACCGGCTCAGGCCTCCAGGACGCGCAGCGGCTGGTCCCGCAGCCGGCAGCGCCCGCCGGCCGGTATCGCACCGCCCGGCTGCCGGACCTCCTTCAGGCCGCACCAGCCGTCGGGGCATGTGTACACCTCACCGGCGGGGTGCGGCACCAGTCCGGGAACGTCGCCCTCGCCCTCCCCGCGGGTCGTACCCGTGGCACCGGTCAGCACGTGCTCCGGGATGCCCAGTGCGGCGATCGCCCGCCGTACGGTCGTCGTACCGGCGCGGACGGCCCGCGCGGCGGAGTGGAGTTCGTCGCCCCGGCCCTCGGACGCCATGACGTCCTCCAGCCATGACATCGCCGCGCAGAAAGCCGGGCGCAGCGAACGGTCTTCCTCCATGGTCCTTCCCCCGTTCGTCGTCATGGTCCGCTGTGGATGACCGAAGCCCAGAACAGCGGGTCGTCGTAGTCACCGTGGGCGCGCAGCTCGGCGACCGCCCGGTGCAGGGCGTACGCCGGGCCGGGGCCGTCCGGTGCCGCGAGGTTCCGGTAGACCTCGCGGGCCAGGAGCGGCCCCATGTCGTCCTGGACCGTCCACAGGCTTCCGATCACGTGCCGGTAGCCGCACAGCTGGAACGCGGATGCCACGGAGATGACTTCGTCGGCCAGCTCCTCCCCGGCGGCCGCGCTGTGGCAGGCGGACAGGTAGGCGAACTCCGCGTCCGGCAGTCGCTCGGCGGCCAGTTCGCGCAGGGTCAGCTCGCCGCCGGACAGCAGGAGCCGGCTGCGGGAGGGGTCACCCGGGTCCCGTACGCCGTGACAGGCCAGGTGGGCGTGGGTGTGCGTGCGCAGGGCGGCGAGCACGGCGTCGGGTGTGGCGGCGGTGTCCCGCAGCTGCTGTCGGCGCCCCGGCACTGCGCCCACCGCCGTCAGCTCGTCGTCCAGGGCTGCCAGATGCGGGTACGCCTGACCGGCGGCGTCGACGGCGACGGTCAGGAGCGAGGCCCGGTCGGGGCCCGGAGCCGGCCGGGAGCGCGCGTGCAGCAGGGAGCCGAGGGTCGGGACGTACGAGGAGACGACCCGGTCCTGGACGTACGCGCCGTCGTGGCCGGTGTGGTCGTCGTGGTCGAGGAGGGCCGCGTGCAGCGGCAGCAGGGACAGCACTCCCGTCGGGCACCACCACAGCCGTGGCAGGGGCTCGCCGGGGAGCGGGTTCCGGCTGAAGCCCAGGCGGTCGAGGACGGGGCCGGCGATGTGTGTGCCCAGCCATCGCAGGGTGTCCTTCATGGCGCGGTCCTGCCGGTACCGCTCCGGGCCGGGGGTCGCCCGATCGACGAGCGCCGCGACGGCGGTGCGGAAGGTCTCGGCACGGGCGGTGATGTCGTCCGCCGTGACCCTCAGGGGCAGATGCTCCAGGGTCCCCGGGCCGTCGGCGGAGGGAGTCAGCAGCAGGGCGAAGCAGGCCAGCGGCGACACACTGATCACGACGACCGGCCCCTGCGCCGCCGCCTCGCGCAACTGCTCCCAGGCGGGCGGGCGTTGGAAATCCTCGAAGCCGGTCAGAGCCCGGATCTCCGCCACCAGCGAGTCGAAGTCGCCCGCCGACTGGCGGCGCTGCTGCGGGCTGCGGTGTGATGCCACCAGCTCGGCGCAGACCCGTTCGAAGCGGTCGGCGAGCCGGGGGGCCGCGGCCGTGAGCTCGTCGTGCCGGCCGCGCAGTTCCAGTGCCTGGGCCAGCAGGACGCCGCGCCCCTGTTCCAGCCGGACGAGCGCCTCCCGCACCTCTTCGGCCCTGATCGATACGGTCGCGGCGACGGTGGCGAGGGAAGGCAGCTCGCGCAGCCGTGCCTCCTGCGACTCACGGCCGAGCGCACGACCGGTCAGCTTGGGCACGAGATCGCTCAGCGCCAGGTCGAAGGCGGTGCGGGACCGTTCCAGGGCGCCCAGTTCGGCGGCTCCCACGCCCCACAGGGCGGCGCAGTGCAGCCGACTGCGGATGTCCTGGGCGGGTGCCAGGGCGGTGGCCTCGTACTGGTCGACCGCGTCGGCAAGGTCCTCGACGCCGCCCAGCAGCCGGGCCCGTGCGTGCAGGACGTGTCCCAGTTCCAGCCGGGCCATCAGCTGGTTGGGGCCGGCGTCCGACGGCTCCCCGGCGAGCGGCCGCAGGAGCCTCTCGGCCGCGTGGAGGTCGCCGGGCTCCTCGGTGTGCTTCCCGCGCTCGAACAGGGCCACGGCCAGTTTGATCGCCATGACGGGGTGGTCGTGTTGGGACGGCGGCGTCGCCGACACCGCGAACGTCAGATCGTCGACGGCCTGCGTGATGTCGGCGAGGTCGTGGTGGCGACCGAAGCGTGCGGTGAGGACGGCGGCCCGGTTGGTGAGCCGCTGGGCGTGGTGGGGGGAGGCTGCCGCCCGTGCGACGGCGGGATGGTGGACGGCTTCCGCGGCGGCTTCGAGGTCGGCCGCCTGTCCGAAGGTGTGGTACCGGTCCAGACGGGCCAGGCCCAGGAAGGAGGACGTCGCGGCGAGCGTCTCGTCGTCCAACGCCGTGTTCTCGAGGACGGTCTCGAGGACGGCGATCGACGCGTCGAGATCGGCGATCTCACCGATGAGCTCGAAGCGCATCCGCAGTACCTGCCCCAGTTCGGCGCGGCGCCGGCTGCGGTGCGGCTCTTCGATCCGGGGCGCTTCGACGGCCGCGCGCAGCATGTCGACGGCCCGGTCGAGCCGCTCCCGGCCGCCGTCCCGCATGTATGCGGTTACCTCGGCTTCCGGGCTGTCCTCGGGATGCGCGGTCGGGGGCTCGTCGGCCAGTGCCTGCCTGAGTCCGGCCAGCATCCCGGCACGGGCGGGGTCGCCGTCGGGCAGGGAGGCGAGGGCCCGGCGCATGTGGTCGAGCCCCGCCCGCCGGTACTTCCGGGGCTCGTCGGCGACACCGGCCATCGCCAGTACGGCCGAGCCCAGGTTGAACGTGATGTAGGGCTCGGACGGCGTGCCCTCGGCCTTCTCCCGCGCCCAGAGGAGGCACACGGTGGACGCGGTGATGCCCTCCCGGTGGCCGTCCTCCACGCCGGCCAGGAACAGGGCGACTCCCACGGCGTGCACGATCTCGTACGCGGGGGCCACTCCCTGCGGATCCCGCTCGTGCAGCTCGCGCAGGTGCTCGGGCACGAGCTCGGGCCGCACCGCGTGCACGACGTCGAAGAGGAGCCGGGTGGCGTTCACGTTCCACTCGCGCATTTCCTCGGGCAGGTGGCGGCACCGGGCGAGGTAGTAGTAGGCGGTCAGGTAGACCTCGTCGAAGGCGAGGTCCCCGGCCGCGCCCGTCTGGTCCGGCGTGAGCCGGTCACGCACGTCGTAGAGCGTCATGGCGACGTTGTAGTGCGTCCGGCCGGCCAGCACGCTGTCGCGCTCGTCGGTCGACCACGGCGCGGGTCCCTGCGGATCCGACATCGCCTGCCGGACGCGAGCACGCAGATTTGGATGCAATCCGGCCCCCGATCACCCGAAAACCCGCCCGCATCGGCTCCTGCGGTGACGGCAAACGGTAGCGAGCGGGGGCGGGGGGAGGGACGCGAATCCTGAAAAATCTCCCTGCGAACGCTCGTCCGCCCGGGACCGGGCAGCCAGCCCGTCACCGGATCTCTCGGCGGCGCTTCATGTACGAGAAGGTCACGGCCGCCATCAGCACGGGTATGGCGGCGAGCGGGGCGAAGAGCAAGGCCCAGACGACCTGGGCCGGACCGTTCGACAGGTACGTGTGGCTCTCGACGGTCAGGGCGACCACGGCCTGCCACAGTGTCGCCGCGACCAGGACGGCCGCGGCCGTGCAGGCCGTCGCGGCAAGGGTCCGGGAGCGCAGCAGCCGCTGCCGCCCGCTCACGAGCAGGAGCGGGAAGAGGGCGGCCAGTTCGGCGAGGACGGACAGGCCGACGACGTACGCGATGCCCCACCCCGGGATGGCGTAGACATCCCGCAGGACCTCGTCGCTGTAGCCGACGTAGACCCCGGATGCCATGGCGATGCGCCATAAGCCGGACGGGAGGGCACACAGGGCGATGGCATGGGCGGCACGGCGGGCCCAGAGCGGCGCGGCCGGGGAGGCACTCGGCATGTCGGTTGTCGTCATGCCCACATGCTGGCTGTGGGCCTGCCGACCGCGCGTCGCCCGGCAGGACGACGCCCGGCCTCGGCCGGCTCATCCCCGAGCCGATGAACCGTCCCCCGGAAGAATGACCGGGGCGAGACACGTCACGCTGTGGCGCCGGCCATGCCACTGGTGACGACGATCGCTGCCACGTCGCCGGTCCCGGTCCGCCCCAGCCAGACGATGCCGCCCGACTCCGCCGTGAACGTCACCAGATCGGCCTGTTGGGACTCGTCGCCTATCCGCTCGCACCCGTCCGGCAGCTGCCCGCTTCCACGCGGCTCCCAACGGCCGTCCGGGCACCTGCGAAACGGCGCGGACAAGGTCGTCCACGCGCCGGCGTCGGCGAAACAGCCGACATTGTGATCCGCGCCGAACCGGGGTTTCTCGCCCGGCGACAGGCGGTCGATGTCTTCGTCGACGCCCAGACCCATCTCCCACCCGATCACGGGGACATCGCTGATGCGCAGGCGCGTCGCCGCGGACTCGATGCCATCGAAGTGCTCGCCGAAGAACTCGTACGGGCCCGCCGTCCACGCGATCTCCACGCGGTAGACGCCCGGGGGAATGCGCACGGCCAGCTCCCGCGGGGGCCTCGTCGGCACCCCTCGCTCATATCTCCCGACGTCGTCGTCGTCCCAGGGCGCATCGACGACAAGACGGCCACTGGGCACACGCATGGTGGTCACCTCCTCGATGCCCGTCACAACGACGGGCGTTGTCGGATCGTCGTACACCGTCCCCAGGTGAGCGCCAGGAGTGAAAGCCGCCTCCAGGTACCGGGCGGCCTCAGGCCCGGCTGCCAGCCGCGCGTCCCCGACCCACTTCATGTCCCACCCCTCCTCGCCGCCCGGCCGGGCGGTCGACCGAACCGTACGCGGGCCCTCCGACATCGGCACTCCGCGCATCGTCGCAGTGCGCGACCGGACACGCCGGGCCTCCCCCGAGTCCACCGGGACCACGGCGTGCTCGACGCCGGGCCGGTCCGCTACCACGGCGCCCCGGCGTGCGGCCTCGGGAGCACGGGTGGTCGGCCGGTCCGGCCGACCGGCCGTACCCGAGCGGGTCGATCCGGATGGCCCGGTGGGATCGTCGGTGCCGCCACCCCGTACCGGAACCGCTCACGCCCGGTTTCCGCCGGGCGGCGGGGTCGCGTTCCGCGATGTTCCGGGCGGGGTGTCGTCCTGCGCGTCGTGGGTCGGGACGCCGTGGCGGAGCCGGTGGAGCGTCCAGCCCTCCAGGCCGGCGAAGTCGTCGGGGCCCGCGAGCGGGTTGGCCAGCAGCCGGGTGCTCTCCTCGAAGATCTGTTCCGCCCTGCGGTAGGACAGTCTGGCGCGGCCGGTCGTCGGGCAGGTGTCCGCTGCCGGGGTGCGGGCGGGGGCCTTGCGGTCGGTGAGGAAGAGCGGGCCGTGGGCGCGGCCGGCGATGAGCCGGGGCAGGAGCCGGGCGGTACCGGACCGCCAGTGGATCCACTCGGGGGTGCCGCCCTCGGAGACGACCCGGCCGCGCTTGTCGGCGGGCGACAGCTGCTCGACGTTCAGGCACAGGATCTCCTCGGCCCGTGCGGCGCTTTCGTAGAGGAGCCGCCAGAACGTCTTCTCCCGTAAGGACGCCTCCAGCGCCCACAGGGCGGCGATCTGAGGCTTCGACAACCCCTTCTCGCGGTTCGGCGGTACCGGGCGCCGTTCGACCCCGGTCGTCGGGTCTGCCACGATCCACCCCTGGGCCTGCCACCAGCCGATCGCCTTGCGCGCGATGGACACTTCGCGGTTGACGGTGTCGGCGTCCATCTCCTCCGCCCGCGCCGCCGCGAGTTCGGCGAGTACGGGCGGCAGCCCGGGGTCGTCGACCGCCGCGAGGTCGAAGGGCGGGGGCGTCGCACGGCGGCGGGCCGGCCCGGTCGGGGCTCGTTCGCCGCGCAGCATCCAGCCCCAGGTGGTGAGCGAGATCCGGTAGATCCGTACGGAGGACTCCGCGATGCCCGCACCGGTGAGGTACCGCTCGACCGCCGAGGCGTACGTCCGCGGCGGGGCGGGCAGCGGGGGCGCGGCCCGGGGGTTCGGCACCCGCGACGCGATCTCGCGCTCGGACTCGGTCTCGGACTCGGTCTCGCGCTCGGTCTCGCGCTCGGTCATGGTCACGGTCTCCGGCACGGCCGCCCGTTCGATCGCCACCCGTCCGCCCCTTCCGGTCCTCCCACAGTGAATGTGCGCACCCGGCCCCGGGCGAGGATATCGGCGCTGCCGCAGTAAATCCGGCGTTTACTGCGACAGCCACTGAATACTCACACCAAGTCCGACTTTCCTTGGCGCACTTGACTGGATATCGATCTTAAAGGTGCGCTACTTTCTAAAGGCCCTTTAGTTCAAGGGGTTGACCGGTTGTCCCGGATACGGGGAGGAAAAGATGGTGGAGCTCGGGATCCTGGCGGCGGCAGCGGTCGGCATCGCGGGGGACTTCCTGTCCGGAGTCCTCCAGAACATGGCCGCCGGTTCGGTCACCGACCTGGTGAGGCAGCGCCTGCGGTCCACGGCTGACGGCGCGAGGGTGCTGGAGCGGTTCGAAGAGACTCCGCAGGATTCAGGGCGCCGGATGGAGACCGCTGGCCTGCTCGCCGCCTCTGCCCGGAGCGACGCCTCGTTCGCGCGGGAACTGGAGGACGCGGTGAAGCTCCACCAGCACAACACCAACCAGGGCACCGTCACCTCCGGCTCGTCGCACCACCAGGTCAACATCAACGGTGGAGGCGTCAGCGGGAAGAACGCCCAGGTCGCAGGCGGCAACATCGACAGCAGCAGGAAGCGCACCACCCGCATCGGTTTCGGCGCCTTCGCCGTCCTGGCCGTCGTGCTCGGTGGCTACGGCGTCACGCAGTGGGTCGGCGGGGATGACGGCGCCGGCCCGGGGCCGGTCGCCGCGCGTGGTGGCGGCGGAGGCGGTCAGATCTCCACGCGCAGCGTGGCATCCATCGGAGCGGACCCGGGGGAAGGCGGCGTGAGGGAGACCTGGGACGCGTTCGGCGCTGCGATGAAGGACCGGGACTTCGCTCGCATGTGCGCTTTGTACACCCCGGAGGCGCGGCAGGCCCTGGAACAGGCGAACGGGGATTGCGCCACGTACATGGAGACGGCCTCACAGAGCTCCGACGCGGACTTCCTGACGGACAGCGGCCGCAGGATGTTGGTGAAGAAGGTGCAAGTCAAGGGAAAGGAGGCACAAATGACCCTGAATCCGCAGGGAAAGCCGGAGGACGTCAGCTATACCTTCATGGACCGGTTCGTGGACCGTTGGCGGATCTCCGCCAAGGACCACCGCGCCGAATTCTCCGACGAGGGATGACGTAGCGTACTCCCCGAGGTCGAGGCGCGAGGAGGGGCGAGCGGATGGCGGCATCAGGGCGTCGTGAACGGCTACGGGCTCAGATGTCCGCGGAAGTGCGCTCCGCCGCCCGCCAGGTCATCACACACCAGGGCGTCGAGGCCCTCACGCTGGCCGAGATCGCCCGGCGCGTCGAGGTCACCCCCGCCGCCCTCTACCACCATTTCGAGGGCGGACTCCCGGAGATCGTGTACCGGGTGGCGGACGACATCGTCGACGATCTGGTGAACGAGCTCCAGGCCGCGGCCCTCTCCCACCCCGCGGAAAACATCGCGATGCGGATGATCGAACCGGTGCGTGCGCTCCGGCATTGGGCCATCACGCACCAGCCCGAATTCAACCTGCTGTTCGGCACGCCGGCCACGGCCGCCGGCGACGCGCACCGCGAGCTGACCAGTTCCTGGGTGCGGCGGCTTGCCGCCCTCTGGGGTCCGGTCTTCGTGCGGCTGTGGGCGGAACGCCCGTTCCCGGTTCTCGCCGAGGACGAGATGGATCCGCGCCTGCGGCAGCAGATGCTGGACTACCGGGCGGACACCGGCGTGGACCTTCCCCCCGGCGCGATGGTGGTGATGCTGAGCTGCTGGCGGTCGCTCTACGGCCAGATCGCACTGGAGGTCTTCGGGCACTTCGCCCCGCTCTTTTCCGACCAGGAGCCCATGTTCGAGCTGCTGATGCGGGAGCTGGTGCGTGGCATGGGCCTCGAAGGGCAATACGAGCCGCCGGCGCGGTGAGCCGGCGGCCCGGAACGGGCACCGTCGCGGGGGCGGGGCCGAAGACGTAGGTCGTGTCCCGCCGCGGGATGCGCATCCGGCTGCGGTTCGCCGCTCGTGTTGAGCGAGTGCCCACACCGCCCGTCACAAGGAGGCTGAACGATGTCCACGTGGTTGATCATCTCGGAGGAGACGAGCACGGCCGAAGGAGCGGCACCGCACCGGCAGGTCACGCTCGTTCGGACCGTCAACGGCAACAAGACCCGGGAGCAGGCGCTCGCCGAGCTGTACGACGTGGCGAAGAAGCACAGGCCCGACTCACTGAAGAGCGCGTCGACCGTGGTGGGCCGCGACAGCGACGGATCGTTCTGGGTGCTGGCGAAGAACGGCAGGGGCCAGGCGTCCTGCAATCTCCGCCTCATCGAGCGGATAGGCTCCTGAGCCACCGCTCGAAGTTCTTGTCGAAACGGGCGCGTTCACGCCGCGTCCGCCCCTGAGGCATCAGCTTCGGCTGGTCCCGGAACCGCGTCCGGTGGCGGGAACCGGTACGGTCGGGGCCGGTCGGGCGTCCTGGGCGTCCAGCCGTAGCAGGCTGTAGCGCCGTTGTACGACGGACAGGCCCGCGACCGCCGTTCCGAGGACGAGCCATCCGGCGGGTCCTGCCGCCATCACGGCGCCCGTCAGCAGCGGCGGCCCGGCGGACTTCTGTACCGACTGGGCCATGCCCGCCACCCCCAGGTAGGACGCCCGCGCCTCCTGGGGCGCGAGGGACACCGCCAGCTCCCAGGAGCTCACCGACCGCATCAGCTCCGCCAGGGTGACCAGTACCGCCACCGCCAGCAGGACGACCGAGGCGGTCCAGGCCCCGCCCCCCGTCGACAGCATGAGCAGGACGCAGGAGGCGAGCATCGTCAGCCCGTACAGGCGGACCGCGCCCGCCGCCTGGCGCGGCTCCTCGACCCTGGCGGACACCCGCAGTTGCAGGACGACGACGAGCACGGTGTTGATCACGAGGAAGGCCGGGACCAGTGCGTGGGGTGCGTCCGTGTGGTGGACCAGCCACAGCGGCAGCCCCACGCCGAGGACCGAGTCGTCCAGGTTCATCGGCATGTCCAGCAGGACGAACCGCAGGTATCCGCGGTCCCGCCAAGGGCTCGGCCCGGGCTTCCGCCGCCCGGTCGGTCCGTACGCCCCCTCCCGCCCCTCCTGGCCGGCCTGTTCGAGCGGGCCGCCCGTGCGGGCCGTGCGGGCCTGCGGGTGGCCGCCCGCCTCCCCGGTGCGCCACACCAGCGTGGCGGCCGCGACGAAGGACAAGGCGTTGGCGAGGATCAGGGCCTGGTAAGCCTCGCGGCTGCCCACCGCGAGGCCGATCGCGGCGAGGCCCGCGCCGAGCGCGTAGCCGGCGTTCGCGGAACTGCGCGACAACGCCTGGTAGGTGGCGCGCCGTTCGCCCGCGACCCGTGTGGCGAAGAGCATCTCCAGCGTCTTGGCCGCCCGGTCACCCAGGTTGGTGAGGGCGACCACGAGCAGCAGCGCTTCGAAGCGGGTGACGACGAGCAGCGCGCACAGGGTCGCCAAGCGCAGCAGATGACAGCCGATCAGCAGCGCGCGCACCGGGAACCGGCCGGCCAGGTGGCCGGCGAGCGGCGAGCCGACGATGCCCGCCACTCCGGCCGCGCCGAACAGCAGGCCCAACTGCCCGGCGTCCAGCCCGACGACGAAGGTGAAGTACAGGACGGAGGCCGCGGCCCACACTCCCGAGCCGGTCCGATCCAGCAACAGGGCGAGCAGCATGATCCGTGCGGGACGGCCCCCCGGCGGCCGGCGCAGCTGCGCCAACAGGCCGGCCCCACCCCGCCGACCCGGCCCGCCCTCTCCGCCCCGCCGGCCCCGCCGGCCCTTCCCGCTCCCCCAGCCGTCCCCGCCCCGCCACATCCCGAGCCCCGAATCCTCAGCGAAAATATCTCGATGTCGAGATACCCGGCGGTCAGCCTGCCCGAGACTAATCTCGACGTCAAGATACTTAAGGGGCCGTACAACCGGTCCGACCAGCACCCGGCACTGGTCCCCGCACCGCCGACTCACTGGCCGACGGGTGGCGCACGGCAGGACCTCTGCCACCATGGCCCCATGGACGCACCGACCCGTGGCGCGTGGCTCCGCGCCGGAATCAGCCGTGACGGCGGCCCGCTCGAAGAGACCGGGCACGTCGTCTGGCTCCAGACCGGCCCCCTGTACGCGGACAGCCGCGGCTTCGCCGGGAGTACCTCCTACGACGGCGAGCAGGTCACCTTCCACCACGACGTGGGCTCCCCCGGCCACGACATCGGAACCCTGCGGCCCGAGGGCACCCGCATGATCGAAACCGGCACCAACCTCGACGGCAGCACCTTCCTGGAAGTCTGGACGCCCCTGCCCGACAGCGACGGCCCCGCGGGCTCCTGGACCGCGGCCGGCACCCAGACCGTCCGCGTGGGCCGCCACGTCGTCCACGTCGACGCCGCCGCCCGGGGCACCCACTTCACCCTGCCCGACGACCTCCCCTAGAAGGCAGCGCGGCGGCGGCGCCGATGCCCGTCAAGCCCGGGACATCGACGCCGCCGCCGCATTGCATTCCGCCGGTCCGCCGTTCCGCCGTTCCGCCGGTCTGCGGGCCGGCCGGGTACGGAAGGCCGCCACCGTGGAACGGTTCTACGCTTCGACGAAGTTCTCGGTCGTCGAGGCCGGGGCGCCTTGCAGCCGACGGCGCCTGACGAGCATCACGCCGGTGCGCGTGAGGACCATGGCCAGGGCCATGAACACGAAGGCGTTCGAGTAGACGTCCTGCCCGCTCAGCTTGTTCTCGATGCTGAACATGATGACGTCCTGCCCGAACCAGTGCTCGGAACCGTAGGCGAACAGCACGCGGGAGGCGGAGACCAAGGTCCAGAGGATCGCGTAGGCGGCGCCGCCCCGCGTGTAGACGTTGCCGTCGGAGCCCCGGTGGGCGGGCAGCAACGGTACGGCGATCAGGCCGCAGAGGATTCCCGCGCCGATTCCGGCGAGCTGGAGCCAGGGGTCGTTCCCGTCCAGGGGGAGCGAACGGACGAAGAGCGCGAGCACGACGGCGATCGCGATGATCGAGCGCAGCAGCCGCATGTTGGTGATCTGACGGGTACCCAGGTCGGTGGACAGGATGATGACCAGGATCACCCCGCTGGCGATCAAGGCGGTCAGGAACGGACTCATGGTGCAACCCCTCGTTTCGATGAGTGGCGGGGGCGCTTCGCGGCTCTCCCGGATCTTCCACTCCAACGCTAGGGACCGAGAGGGGTGGATCTGGACAACCGACCGATGGACCGGTTGTCCATCGACCGGTGGACACGTCCGCCCGGCGGGCGGCCCCGCGTCAGAGTCCCGGCACCACCGCGACCGCGTCGGCGTCTCGGCGCGTCAGCCAGCCGTTGACGGCGAAGCGGCAGTCCCGCGGCTGCCCGCCGGGGCACTGCACCCTCCGCGCCTCGTGCCACGTCGTCGGGCGGAAGAAGACGATGCCGTCGTGCTCGGGCTCGTAGTCCCTCCAGGCCCGGTCCTCCCGGGCCAGGGGCCGCCCGCCGGTACGCAGAGAGCTCGCGCCGTCGAACACGCGCAGGGTACCGCCGGTGAAGGGACGGGGCGTGCGGTGCAGACAGTAGACGAAGGTCACCACGCGCCCGGGGCGGAACGTGTCCCAGGAGTCCTGGTGCGGTACGAAGAAGTCGCCGTCGCCGTAGACGTTCAGGCCGTAGAGGGACTCGGTGTCGCGGCAGTCGACCGCAAGGGTGCGCTCCACCCCGGGGAGGAGCTCGTCGATGGCCGCGGTGAGTTCGGGCACGGCGAACCGGAAGTCCTCGTGGGACCGGCGCAGTTCCGGACCGCCCGCGCGGCGGCGCGGGCGCGACGTCGGCGGACTGTGTGGTCATGGTCATGGTGTCCCTGCTTCCTCGCGGGGGGATGGGCGGACGGCGGACGGGCGGATTCCCGGTTGGCCGAAGGCTTCCGGCCGGACATGATCGGGGGCGTGATCCTTTCTCATGACGCGGCCGGTTCGGGCCCTGCTCTCGTCCTCCTCCACTCCGGTGTCTGCGACCGCCGTATGTGGGACCCGCAGTGGGAGGCCCTGCGGGCTGTCGGGTACCGGGTGGTCCGCGCCGACCTGCGCGGTTTCGGCGAGACCCCGGCGGAGGCGGGCGACTACGACCCCGTCGCGGACGTATGGCGGTTGCTGGACTCGCTCGGCATCGAGCGGGCCGCCCTGATCGGCGCTTCGTACGGAGGCAAGCTGGCCCTGGCCGCCGCCGCGCGCCACCCGGAGCGGGTCACCGCCCTGGCCCTGCTCGCCTCCGGCCTCCCCGGCCGCGCGCCGAGTGCCGAACTCCGCGCCTGGGGCGCCCGGGAGGACGCCCTGCTGAACGCGGACGACCTCGACGGCGCGGTGGCCCTGAACGTCGACACCTGGCTCGGCCCCGACGCCGCCGCCGAGACCCGCGCGGCGGTCGCCGAGATGCAGCGGCACGCCTTCCAGGTCCAGCTGGCCGCCGAGGCCGAAGCCGCCGAAGCCGAAGCCGAAGCCTCCGAGCCGGATCGGCCCGAGGCCGCCGACGAGTCGCAAGGGTCGGACGCGGCGCAGGAGACCCGGCAGGCGGCCCCCGAGTTCGACCTCTCCGGGATCGCGGCCCCCACCCTCGCCGTCGCCGGCGCCCATGACTTCGCCGACCACCGGGAGATCGCCGTAGACCTGGCCGGGCTCCTGCCGAACGCGCGCCACCTGGAACTCGACTGGGCCGGCCACCTCCCCTCCCTGGAGCGCCCCGAGGAAGTCACCGCCCTGCTCGTGGGCTTCCTCACCGAAGCCGGCGTCAGGCCGCCGGTCTCCTGAGGGAGGGCGGGGTGGTCGTCGCGGGCCGGTGGGCGGCTACTTCCGGCCGGCGCAGGGGTCGCAGCAGGAGGGGGCCGGTTCGACGCAGACGCTGACGGTGTCGGTGTTGTCGGTGGTGTCGGGGTCCTTCTCGTTGGCGGTGACCGTGGCGGTGTTGCCGATCAGGCCCGCCCTGGTGGCCTTGGCCCGCAGCACGAGGGTGGCGGTGGCTCCCTCGGCCAGGCCGCCCGGCCTCCACAGCCCGGTGGCCGGATCGTAGGTCCCGGGGCCGTCGGCGGACAGGAAGGCGAGGCCGTCCGGGAGCCGGTCGGTGACGGTGACGCCGGTGGCACCGTTCGGACCGGCATTGCGGACGGTGACGCGGTAGGTCACCGTCTGGCCGACCGTGACGGTCGTCGCGTCGGCCGCCTTCGTCACGTTCAGGTCGGCGGCCGGTTTGACCTGCGTGACCTGTTCGTCGGAGGTGGACGTCAGGGGTTCCGGCCTGTCGCCGAGCCGGTTCTCGTACGAGGCGGTCGCGGTGTTGCTGATCTGCTTGCCGCCGGCGGCGCGGTCGATGGTGACCCGGTACTCGACCGTGGTCCCGGCAGGCACCGTCTCGGTACTGGGCAGGCTGCCCCCGTCCACGGCGGTGGCGCCGTTGCCGAGGCGGAAGACGACCTTGTTCGCCTGGCCGTCGTAGTGCGCCTGATCGTCGCCTTGGGCATCGCTCTTCGCCCCGGCGTTCGGGCCGTCGAGGATCCGCAGGGAGCCGGGCAGATACGTCGTCCCCTGCGGAACGGCGTCGGTCAGGGCGAGGTTCTCCGCCGCGCCGCCGCCCTCGTTCCTGGCGGTGATGCGGTAGGTGACGACGTCGCCCACCTCCAGCGGCCCCGCGGGGACGGCGATCTTGTCGAGCACCACGTAGGGGGCGGTGCCGAAGAAGATGCCGTCCAGGAAGTTGCCGATGCCGCGGTTCCCGCCGGCGGCGGAGATGGAACGGAACGCGAAGCGCGTCAGCGTCTGGCCCGCCGGAACGGTATAGGTGCCGGTGTAGTAACCCCAGGCGGTGTTGCCGTCGGTGAAGCGCCGCTGCTCCGCCGGGGCGCCGGGTGCGCCGATGTCCAGCGCCATGGTGTCGTCCCCTTGGCGTCCGCGGTGGTACAGCCGCCAGTACAGCTTGGAGCCGGGGGTCGTCGGCAGGTCCTGGTAGAGCGTGGAGACCTCGTTCGCGTTGAGTTCGGCGAACTGGGTGCCCTCGGCCGCCGGAACGCCCTGGAATCCCGAGTGCCACAGCTCGATCCTGTGGTCGGAGGCGGTGGTGAGCCAGCCCGGGACCCGCTTGGGCGCCTGCGTCTGCGAGGAGTCCGGCAGGATCTCCACACCGGCGACGACGGGCTGCTCGAAGCTGCCGTTGGCCAGGGCAACCCGGAGCGGAGCGGGAGGTGTTGCCATGATTCTTCCCTTCGAATCGATGCTGCCGAAGCGCACCGCCGGTCGGCCCCGACTGCCGAGTGACCTGGCGGAGCGGAACACTCCCGCAAGGGCATCGCATGCGACTGAACACGTAAAGTGACGAATGGAGGGGCTCGGCCAATCCCGCGCGGCGGGTTTGCGGAATCCGCCCTCGCAGCGACTCCCGCCGCGCCGTCATCGATGGCGGCGGGGGCAGACCGCCCCCACCACACCCGCCTCCCGGCCCCCTCCCGCCCGCGCCGTCATGACCGAAAGCCCATGTCAATCCTCGCGCGACCGTCCCACTTGAGGGTGAATCAGCCACCGTTGGAATTGACGCTCCCCCGCGCAACGGCCCCGCCCCGGAACTCCTTCGACCGAACTTCATTCATCATGCATTCATCGCGTGCCACCATGTGGTTTGACGGGATCGATCGTCTGCTCAGCGGACGGACACGAAGGAGTACGTTCTTGAACACCGCCCTCAGGCGCGGCGGCGGACCGAGGATGTTACGGGCGCTGGTCGCCGCCCTCTGCGGGATCGTCGGTATCGCCGCGCTCGGCGCGACCCCGGCAGCGGCAGCCGATCAGCGCCACCCGATCTATGCCATCGCCCACCGCGTGGACACCCTGGCCGGCGTGGACGCCGCGCTCAAGCACGGTGCCAACGGCATCGAGATAGACGTGTGCGCATGGTGGAACCCGAACGAATGGCGGGCCTATCACGACTGTTCCTCGGCCGGTGACAACCGGCTGGGCCCCGGCTTCGACAGCATGGTCGACCGCATCCTCTCGAACGCGAACGCGGGGCGCCGGCTGTCGCTGGTCTGGCTGGACATCAAGGACCCCAACTACTGCGGAGAGCAGGAGAACCGCGGGTGCAGCGTCGCCGGACTGCGCGACAAGGCGCAGCGGCTGACGGCTGCCGGGATCCAGGTGCTCTACGGGTTCTACGAGTACCACGGCGGCAGCACCCCGGACGTCGGCGGCCGGGGCTGGAAGAGCCTGGAAGGCAGGCTCGGCAGCCTGGAGGGCATCACGTCGACCGGCACCCGCGACCAGGTCCGGGGCGCGTTCAACCGGTCCGGTTCCGGCTTCCCGGCCGGCCGCCGGGTGATGGACTACGGCGACAGCGACATCACCAAGGGCTTCGGCAACTGCACGGAAGCGTCCTCCAACACGTGCGCGGAACTGAAGAAGGGTGCCGGGGACCGGGACGCCGGACGACTCGCGGCCACGCTGTCCTGGACCACGACGTACAACGACCCCTGGTACGTCGACAAACTGCTGGGCGACGGGCGTGTGGACGGCATCATCGCGGGCTACGGAGCCTTCACCGGAGTGCGCGAGTACGACGACAGCTGGCAGTGCGCCAACGCCGTCAACCTCGTCCGTGACTGGGTGAACCGCCACGGCGGCACCCATCGCATGGCCACCTCCGGCGACCGTCTGTTCAGGTAGAGCGGGACGCCGCCGGCGGCCCGCCAGAGGCACCGCCGGACGCACGGGTTCGCACCGACCGCGCCGGATCACCGGATCGGGCGCGGGCGGCACGGCGCTTCCCCACGGCACCCCGTATCCCGCAGCCCCTCAGGTGCCGGGGTTGAGGGGCCGCTTGTAGTACCGCCACGGGAACCATCCCGCGCCCACCGGAATCCATCCCTCCGACTCCATCCGCCGGTGCCGGGCGGCGGAAGGGAGTGCGACCCGGCAGTGCTCCCAGGGATGGGAGGACGCCTCCACCTCATGGTAGAAGGGGCCGTAACCGACCACGTGCCAGCCGTCGCGGCCGGCCTCCTCCAGGGCCGCCATCTCGTCGAACGCGGTCAGCCCGCCGAGCGTGCGGCGCTTGGGGGCATTCGATCCCTCGCCGGGCGGTGCCGACGAACCCGCTTCCCCGGCTTTGCCCGAGAAGCGCTGTTGGGCCGCCTGGCGGCTCACCCCCAGGACGCGGCCCACCGTGTCCCAGCTGTGCCCGGCGGCCCTGGCACCCTGAACGGCCTCACGCAGGAGGCGACTCGACTCCTCGGCACCGACGCGCGAGGCGTCCACCAGACGCAGGTACCCGTGGGCGTCGTGTTCGAGAGAGTCGGCCAGCCCTTCGGGTGCACCGAGGACGGCTGCGGCGATCCCCTCCCGGATCCGGTCGATCTCCGTCGGGCGGAGCAGCGGTTCATCGCTCATCAGCGCAGTCCGGCAAGGGGTTCGAGGGCGTCGAGGACTTCCTCGTCGCGGCGGGCCCGCTCGGCGGAGTCGCGGGCCGCCGCCCGGGCGGCCAGGCCGGCGGTGCAGGCGATGAGCGCGAGGCCGGCGACGATCAGGGCGGCCGTGCCGGCGGTGCCGAACCGGTCGCCGAACATCACCGTCACGGCCGGGAGGATGACGGCGAGCGGCAGTGCGCCCGCCGTGGGCGCGGTGGCGGGAAGGGCGGTCCGGCTCCGGACCTTGGAATTCAAGATCAACATGCGTCAAGGAAACCTTGACATCGCCGACTTGTCAAGGATTCCTTGACGCCCGACAACCCGGCCTCGTCGGCGTGCGCGCGTTTCACCCGGTCGGCCCGGGAGGGGCGACAGGACAGCGCGAATGGCCCAGCTTCGGGCCATCGGACGGGCCGTTCGTCGGATGGGATGCCTAATATCGGCGCGAGAGACACCGGGTCCCGAAGCGCGTGGAGGCACCATGTCCCGTCGAGGCCGCCGCCTGGCGGGCGCCTGCACGAGTGCGATCGCCGCCGGCCTGCTCGTCACCGGGGTCGCCCTCACCACGCCGCCGCGCGCGGGTTCCGGCGACGGATCCCCGGAAGGGGTCGCGGTGGGCGCGTACCTCCACTACGGCTCGCCGGGCGTCGAGAGGATGCGGGAGCTCTCGGGCTGGCTCGGGGGCACCGAGCTGCGCGCGGGCCACACCTACCTGCCCGGCGACACATGGGCGAACATCGAGGGGGCTCCCGATTCCCTGCGCACCTGGGCGCGGTGGCGCAGGGAAAAGCCCGACCGGCTGTTCGTGCTGAACGTGCCCATGCTGGATCACAACGAGCGCGGCGTCCCCGACGCCCGCGTCGCCGAGCTGATCCGTTCCGGCGCCCGCGGTGAGTACGACCACCACTTCCGGCGGCTGGCGAAACGTCTGGTCGGCCTCGGGGTGCCGGACACGGTGATCGTGCTCGGCTGGGAGATGAACGGCTTCGACTACACCCACCGCTGCCGGCCCGACCCCGAGAACTGGAAGAGGTACTGGCGGCGCATCGCGGCTGCCATGCGTTCGGTGGAGGGCCAGCGGTTCCGTTTCGACTTCGCCCCCAACCGCGGTGGTGACGCGATCGCCTGGACCAGGTGCTACCCCGGCGACGACGTGGTGGACATCATCGGCATGGACAGCTACGACCAGCCGCCCGGCCACACCTTCGACGAGCAGGTGACCCAGCCCTACGGACTCCAGCAGCAGGTCGACTTCGCCAGGGCGCACGGGAAGCAGATCTCGTACCCCGAGTGGGGGCTGTTCCGCAACGGCGACAACCCCGAGTACATGGGGCGCATGCTGGAGTGGATCGAGCAGCACCGCCCGCTCTACCACAGCATCACCGACTACTGCCCGCACGGCGTATGGCAGTGCACCCGGAACCCGCGCTCCGCAGGGGTGTTCCGGGACTTCCTCTCCGCCGACGGGGACCGCGGCCGGGCGTTCGGCGCCGACGGTGAGGTGCGGACGAGGCGCTCGTGACGCGAGTGGCCGGCGCGGCGGAGCTCGCGCGCGGGAGCTCGCGCGCAGGTGCCCGCACGGCGAACGTCAGCTGAGGATCTGATCCCCGTCCGGTATGTCCTCGACCGTGACGAGCGTGCGGGACGCGCCGAGCCCCCGCGAGACTTCCCGGGCGAGCCCCTCGGCGTCCGGGCCCGACGGGACCGCCACCCGCTCCCCTTCGCCGTAGCTCTCGATCGCCCTCACGAAGTAGCTCGGATGCCACGCGCCGACGGCCCCCTTGACCTGGACCGCGGTCACGCGGCGGTTGCCGACGCGATCCTTGAGCGCGGCCAGGATCTCATCGGACCGCAGTTCGCCGGGTACCTGGAACAGGCTGGCGTGAGCACCGACGAGACCCCCGTCCCCCAGCCGTACGGTCACGGTGAGGCAGCTGGTGACGCTCGGGTACGTGATCACACCCCCGGGCGCGACCTCCTTGACCTGCCCCTCCGTGACGGTCGCCGTGTCCGGCGCAGCCGGGCCTCCCGCTGCGCGGGAGCCCGCGCGGGTGGGCTCGTACGGGGCGCGGTCGGCGGCTGCGCCGGGTGTGGTGAGGGCCGCGGCGCCGACGAGGGCTACTGCGAGGACGGCGATGACACGTTTGAGTTCGATCACAACCATCGCAACGTCCACGGCGTGCGGAAGGTGCCTCGATCCAGGGGGACACTCCCTTCGGTGACGGTTCCTCAGGCCTTGCCGGCCGGCGATCGGCCATTCGGGCTCGCCTGGGAGGCGATCGCCGGGGAGCTGATCGCCTGGGAGGCGACGGCCGGGTGGCGGGGGCCGCGGGGGCGGCCGCGGTTGCGGCCGCGGCGGGTCCGTCGGCGGCTCACCCGGAGCCGGGCCGCGGCCTGGGAGTCGCGCGCCACCAGCTCGGTGAGCGCCGGATGCACGTCACCGAGGGCCGGCGCTGCGCCCGGGTCGGCCTCCCTGCGATGGGCGTCGCGGGGCCTGCCGTACCCCACGAGGACGACGATCTGGGCGACCAGCGCACACCAGGTCGCGGTGGCCGCCGTACCCTCCACCGGCCCGTGGGGGTCGGTCCGGATCAGGGCGACGGTCGTCACCGTGATCACTGCCAGCACGGCCCACACGGCCCACGCAGCCCACACGGCCGGCGTGGCCAGACGGTCGGTCCCGCCGGGCATCACCGGCCGCCGGAGCCGGAGACGGTTGCCGCAGGCGGCGTGGAACTCCGCCCGAGCGGTGGCGAATTCGACGTCACGCGATACGAGGTTGCCCAGGGCGACGGGCGCCGTGCGCCGGCGCAGGGCGGCGAGCAACGCGTCCGGCACGCGGTGGCCCGCGTCGGCCTGCGGGTCCGCGCCGGCCGCTGTGACGGCGAGGTTGCCCCGGTGGTTCACCGTGGCCAGCCCGTCGAGCAACAGGCGTGCAGCGGCGGCCTGGATGTCGTCCCCGAGCAACCAGCGGTCGGCGGCTGCGTGGTAGGGGTCGACCGGCGCGGCCCGCCGCCCGGTGACGACCCGCCACCACCTCCACCCCCGACGGGTCCGCAGGCCGAGGATCCCGTACGGCAGGGCTGTGACGGGCAGTACGACGCGGGCGAGTCCGACGGGGCCCACGCACCGAGCGTAGGCGGCGCCGCCGGGACCCGTACATCCGAGATACGGGGGGACGGGCACCGGCCGGAATCCGGTCCGCCCGGGTGAATCTTCGGACCGCGTTGTGCCGAGGACGGGCTTCGCCGCCGGTCTACCCTGCAGACCCATCGTCCCGGAGGAGCGGCAGATGACCGATACGACGACCCTCGGCCTCGGACCGCAGGCCGGGATCGTGGCCCGTCTCGTGGCGGGCGTCCCGGACACCGGGCTCGGGGGCCGGACGCCCTGCCCGGCGTACGCAGTCGCTGACCTGCTGGGCCACCTCGCGGGCCTCGCCGTCGCCTTCCGGGACGCCGCCCGCAAGGACCTGGGGCCCACGACGGCCACGGCCCCCGGTGCGGCCGCACCCTCCCTGTCCGCGTCCTGGCGCGCGGACCTCCCCCGGGTCCTCGACGAACTGGCCGAAGCCTGGAGGGATCCGGCAGCCCGGACCGGCATGACCCGCGCGGGCGGCGTGGACCTGCCCGGCGACGTCGCGGCCGCGGTGGCCGTCGACGAACTGGTGATCCACGGTTGGGACCTGGCCAGGGCCACCGGCCAGGAGTACGTACCCGATCAGGCCGCGTTGCGCGCCTCGTACGAGTTCCTGCTGGCTGCCGCGCAGGACGAGAGCCGGGGCGGGGGCATCTTCGGAGCCGTCGTGCCCGTACCGGACGACGCTCCGCTGCTGGACAGGGCAGTGGGGCTGAGCGGGCGCGATCCGGCCTGGACGCCGCTCACGGGGAGGACGGAGCCGTGAGCGATGCCTTCGTTTCACGCACCGTGGACGTGACGACCGGGGACCGGGAGACCGTCCACGACCTGACCGCCGCCTGCGCCTCCTTCCTGGGAGAGGTGGCACTGGGCCGGAGCGGACTCCTCAACGTCTTCACACCGCACGCGACGGCCGGACTCGCCGTCATCGAGACGGGAGCGGGCAGCGACCACGACCTCCTGGCCGCTCTGCGGTCGCTGCTGCCCGCCGACGACCGCTGGCAGCACCGGCACGGCTCCACCGGCCACGGGCGCGACCACGTGCTGCCCGCGCTGGTCCCGCCCCATGTGACGCTCCCCGTGATCGACGGTGCGCTGCGGCTGGGTACCTGGCAGTCCGTCACCCTGGTGGACACCAACCGGGACAATCCCCACCGCGAGGTCCGGCTGTCCTTCCTCGGCTGCTGACCACCGTCGGCCGCCGCCCTGCTCCGGCCTGCTCAGGCTGCCGTGACGCCGGTGACGCTGGTGACGCCCGTGACGCGGATACCCCCCGCCCGCGGCCGCAACGCGCGGCCCGCAGAGCGTCAGCGCAGGGCGGTCTCGCCCATGTGGACCGCGCGCAGGGCGCGTTCGACGGTCTCCTGCTTCTCGCCGACCGGAGCCACGTAGTCGATGACGTCGCGCGCGGCGTCCTCCCCGAGCGTCCGGGCGACCACCCAGGTGGCCAGGTACTGGGACGCCAGGCAACCGCCCGCCGTGGCGATGTTCCCCTCCGCGTGGAACGGCGCGTCCAGCACGGTGACGCCGGAGGCTTCGACGTAGGGCCGGCTCGTCATGTCGGTGCAGGCCGGCATGCCGTCCAGCAATCCGAGCCGGGCCAGCACCAGGGCGCCGGAACACTGCGCGCCGATCAGCTGTCGCGAAGGGTCCAGGACCAGCCTGGAGATCAGCCGGTCGTCGGCGACCACGTCCCGCGTCTTCACTCCGCTGCCGATCAGCACGACGTCGGCTTCGGTCACGAACTCCATCGGGCGCTGTCCCGTCACCTCGACGCCGCCCATGGACGTGACCACCGGTGTCGGCGTCGTGATGAAGGCCTCCAGGCCGTCCTTGCGGCACCGGTTGATCAGCGCGGAGGCGATGAAGCTGTCGAGCTCGTTGAACCCGTCGAAAGTGACCACGGCTACCTGCATCACGACTCCCTGACGTACGGTGGCGGATCTTGAGCCTCCCCGCTGCACGGCTGCGGGTCGAGGGCCAATCAGCGGCCGGTGGCCTTCCTTCCGCCCGTCTGCGTGTCGCAGCAGGCCTGCGGCGCGGCGTCGGCGCTCTTGCCGAGGGTGGCGGCGTCGGCCTTGCCGACGTACACCTCCCACGGCTCCTCGCCGGGGCCGGTCACCCAGACCTTGTCCTGGAGGGCGTAGCAGCAGGAGGTGTCGTTCTCCTCGAAGGTGGCCAGCCCCGCCTCCTTCAGGCGGGTCGTGGCGGCGGTGACCTCCTCGGTGGTGGCGACCTCGACGCCGAGGTGGTCGAGGCGGTGGGCTCGTCCGCCTCGCCCTCGATCAGGACGAGCTTGGCCCTGGCCCAACTGTCCGCCCTGCTCCAGATCCCCGCCGCACCCGCGAAAGCGGGTACGTGAGCACCCCGGCGCCCCTGGCCCGCCGGGCGGCGGTCGAGGCCGGCATCGACATCTCCTCCGAGATTCCGAAGGTCCTCAGGGTGAAGGCGGTGCGGTCCTCCGACGTCGTGATCACGATGGGCTGCGGCGACGCCTGCCGCCGAAGAGAGCGGGGTTACGGGAGCGGGACCACCGGGTCCGTGCCGGTGGCCGGGGAACAGCGAACGGGGCCGCCGGTGAGCCATGAGCCGTCGCCCAGGGGCACCAGTTCGTAGGGGCTGGTCACCTCGACGGCGATCTCACCGGTGACGGTGGCCGTGCGCACGTCGACCAGGTGGTAACGGAACCACTCCTCCTCATCCTGGGTCTCACCGCCCAGGACCACGACGGCGGTGTCCGGGGTCAGGTAGCCGCCGCCCCATTCCACGAACGTCTCCTCCGGGTCGTACCCGAAGGCCTCGACGGGGAGGGTGAAGAGGACCTCGCCGTCGGGGTGGCGGTGGAAGGCGACGTCCTCCTGCCCGTGGTCGACGGTCATGAACTGCTCCCCGACCGGCGCGAGGTCGATCAGACAGCGGTCCCCCCACGGGTACGCCACGAACTCCACCTCTCCGTCGGCTCCGGTCGTGCCCCGGAACACGACGGAGCCGTCCTGGCCCTCCCCGACATCGAGGTAGATGCTGCCGTCCACGGGGTGCACGTGGTGGCCGGCCCCGTGCCCCACCGTCTCCAGCTCCCGGCGGGCGAGGACCGCCCCGCTGTCGGCGTCGTACACCACCCACTGGTCCCCGCCCCCGCGTCCCGCCATCGCGTCCGGCCGGTAGACCCACACGGTCCGGCCGTCCAGGGACAGCGCGCAGCCGGGCCGGTGGCCGTGGCGTACGTCGGAGTGCGGCTCGAAGTCCGACGCCCACAGCGGGTCACCGGCGCGCGTGAGGCAGACGACGCGGTTCAGCGTCGTGTACACGACCCGCTCCAGATCGGGCCGGACCGCCGACGCGACCACCTCGTCGCCGTCCGGCGGCCGGAACACCGCGGCGGGCTCCAGCGTCCCGAGGGCCTCGGAGTCGATCACGTAGGCGTGGATCCGTCCGTCGCGGTGACGGGTGATGACCTTCAGAGGCCGGTCAGGAATCATGCGCCGAGGTTAACGACCGGCTCGGACACCCGACGAGCGGGGTCGGCACGGCCGTCGGCGGGGGGATCGGCCGGGGGCGCGGTCGTGTCGGTCGCGTCCCCGGACCGGCCGGCGCCGGAGGGCGCCCCGCGCTAAGAGGCCGTCACGGGCGGTCCTGTGGTCCGTCCGCCGGGTGCTGCGGCGCGGGCGTCGCCACCTCGTTGTAGGCCTTCCAGATCAGCGGCGGGAAGGCGCTGCCCCGCTCGGAATCGGGGCCGCCGACACCCTGCATGGGCAGCAGTCGCGGTACGTCGGGCTTCGTACGGAACATGGCGACCGAGGTGCTCAGTTCCGGCGTGGCGCCTATGTACCAGGCGGAGTTCATACGGTCGTTCGGACCGGTCTTGCCCGCCCAGGACGGCGGGCTGGTCCCCCAGCCCTTCGGTGGTCCGACGGCGTTCGAGCTCACCTGGCGGAGCGCCGCGCCGACGCGCGAGGCCGCCTCTGAGCTCATGGCCCGCCGCGGTTTGGGGTGGCCCAGGCCTTCCACCGCGACACCGTTCCGTTCGGCCTTGACCACCGAGTAGGGTTCGGTGGCCCGGCCCTGGTTGACGAAGGTCGTATAGGCGCTGGCCAGCCGCACGGCGCTGGGGGTGGAGGTACCGATCGAGAAGGTCGGCTCCAGCTTGGCCATGCTCTCCTCACGCAGTCCCGCCCCGACCGCGAGCTCCTTGACCTTCTTCAGCCCGATCCTCTTGCCGCTCTCCACGAACGGCGTGTGGTCGGAGTTCACCAGGGCCGAGTGGAGGTTCGTGGACGCCTTCGGCGGCTCTGTCGGCCTGGGTTTCAGGGGGTCCTGGTCCTGGCCCCGGTCCTGGCCCTGGTCAGCGCCCTCGGCGGACCCTTCCCCGTCTTCGAGCTCCTTCTCCATCGCGGCGGCGTACACGAAGGGTTTGAACGCCGAGGCCGCGGGCACGCCCGAGGTGTCCGCGTTGTTGGTGAAGTGCTCGATCGCGTCGGAGCCTCCGTAGACCGCGACGACCGCCCCGTCCTTGGGCCGTATCGAGGCGGCGCCGACCTGCACGTACTGGTCCTCCGCGCGCTTCTTCGGATCCAGTCGTTCCGCGCACACCTGCTCGACGGCCTTGGTCAGCGCGAGCACCTTGTCCTTCTCGAAGGTCGTGTGGACGCTGTAGCCGCCACCGGCCAGATCCTTGTCCGTGATCCCGCCGCGGCTCTTGAGGTACTTGTTGGCGATGTCGACGAGGTAGCCGATCTGCCCGGCCTGGCTGGTCGGCTTGACGGGAGACTTCGGCTCGGGGAACACCGTGTACTTCGCGCGTTCCTGGGCACTCATCGAACCCGTTGCGACCTGACGGTCCAGGATCCAGCTCCAGCGGTCCTCGGCGCGTTGACGGTTCTCGGCGCCGAGGGACGGGTCGAAGCTCTCCGCGCCCTTGAGGACAGCGGCCAGCAGGGCGCCCTGGCTGGGGTTGAGCTCATGGGCGGGGATGCCGTAGTACGCGTACGAGGCCGCCTGGATGCCGTACGCGTCCCGGCCGAACCAAGAGGTGTTGAGGTACCCCTCAAGAATCTCCGTCTTGGGCCGCTGGTTGCTGACCTTCAGGGCCAGGAAGAGTTCCTTGATCTTCCGCTGGACGGTCTGGTCCTGGCTCAGATACGTGTTCTTCACGTACTGCTGGGTGAGCGTCGAGCCGCCCTGGGTCTCCTCGCCCTTGACGATGTTGACGGCGGCGCGGCCGATGCCGGTCACCGACACCCCGGAGTCGGTGTAGAAGTCGGCGTTCTCCGCCGCGATGACGGCGTGCTGGACGAACTCGGGCACCTGGTCGAGCTTCACGTCCTGCCGGTTCACATCGCCGACGCTCACCATCCGGCTGCCGTCGGCCCAGTAGTAGAGGGTGGCCTGTCGGCGCGCGGAGTCGTGCGGGTCCGGGATCCGGACCTGTAGGTAGACGGCGGTGAAGAGGGCGGCGAGGGCGCCGGAGAAGAGCAGGAACAGGCCGGAGGTCAGCTTCCAGGACGGTGTCCAGCGCCGCCATCCCCGCCGGCCGCGCCTGGGGAAGTCGATGAGGCGGCGACGCGCCTTCCGGGCCGCTCTCCTGCGGCTCTTCGCCCGGCCGGCGGCGCGCCGCGTGCGTTTCGGGCCTTCCGTCCGCTCCGGGCTTCCGGTTTCGTCCGTGGCACCTCGGTCCGCGCGGTGTTTGCGGGGCAGCCTCATGGGGGATGCGGACCTCCTCGATCGCGAACCGTCACCTCGGGGGCGGTGACGGAATCGACCGAGAAGATGATCAAACCCCCTTCGGGGTTGGGCCGTTCATGAAATCTTCATATCCGGCCCGGGGCCCGAGGAGTGGCGGATCGTCAACTCGTCCGTTTGATCTCGGTTTGGGCCGGGGGCTTGATGTGAGGTAGCGACGATCGGCGGCGACGGACGGCCCCTCTGCCCCTGGCCGCGTCTCCCCCTGGCCGCGCGCGCCATCGGCTCCACCGCATCATGCTGCGGAAGTGTGCGTACCGCTCCCAGTCGGAGTACCGGGTACGGGGGCGCCTCGGGCAGCATCCTGACCATCGTGGTGAACATGAAGGGCCGCGGGGCGACCCTTCCGCAGGCGGTGGGCGGCGGCGGGCCGGCAGCGAGCGCATCGTCGAGCAGCGGGAAGGCCCCGTCCCGTCCCGTCGCCGGATCCCGCCGCACCGGCCTCCGGCGCACGGCCAGGCTGGCGTCGCCGGCTGCGGACATGCAAGCGCTCGGCAGCAGCCGACTGACGGTCCTGTGCCCGGAGGTCGGCCGACGACGGGGCGCCGTCGGCGCCCGATCTACTTGCCGGGGCGTCCGAGCTGGTGGACGGTCCAGCCGGCGGTGCGCCAGGGGGCGGGGTCGAGGGTGGTACGGCAGTCGACGATCAGGGGGTTGGCGGGGCGGTCCACGAGAGCCTCGGGGGTGGCCTGCCGGTATTCGGGCCATTCGGTGGCCAGGACGACGAGGTCCGCGCCGTCGAGGGAGGCGGGCAGGTCGTCGGCGTAGTCGAGCTCCGGGTTGCGGATCACGGCCGTGGGCACGGCCTGTGGGTCGTGGACCGTGACGGCGGCGCCGGCCTGCTGGAGGGCGTGGGCGAGGGCGAGGGCCGGGGATTCGCGGACGTCGTTGGTGCCGGGCTTGAACGCCGCTCCCCACACCGTGACGCGGGCGCCCTTGAGGGGGCGCTCGCCCAGGGCGCGGACGATGAGGTCCATGGCGACGTCGGTGCGGGTTTCGTTGATCTTCTCGGCGGCGCGCAGGAGGTCGGCTGCCCCGGTGACGCCGAGCCGGCGGGCGGAGGCGGTGAACGCCCGGACGTCCTTGGGGAGGCAGCCGCCTCCGTAGCCGATGCCCGGGTGCATGCCGCCGCTGCCGATGCGGGAGTCGATGCCGAGGATCTCCACGATCTGCGAGATGTCGCCGCCAGCGGCCTCGCACATGTCGGCGACGGCGTTGATGTAGCTGATCTTCAGGCCCAGGAAGGTGTTCGCGGCTCCCTTGGCGAGCTCGGCGGTCTGGGGGTCGGTGACGAACAGGGGTACGCCCGCGTCGAGGATGGGGGCGTAGACGGTGCGGATCGCCTTCTCGGCCTCGGCGGTGGTGAGGCCGGCGATGAGGCGGTCGGGGCGGAGGGTGTCCTCGACGGCATGGCCTTCGCGGAGGAA
This sequence comes from Streptomyces sp. AB3(2024), assembly GCF_041862025.1. Classification (NCBI taxonomy): domain Bacteria; kingdom Bacillati; phylum Actinomycetota; class Actinomycetes; order Kitasatosporales; family Streptomycetaceae; genus Streptomyces; species Streptomyces sp. AB3(2024). The sequence goes on along the minus strand of NZ_JBGWAB010000009.1, from coordinate 31,114 downwards.
CTCGGGGTTCCACACCACTTCCACGCGTTCACCGGCGGGAGCCAGGCGCTGGGCGAGGGCGGTGACCTGGCTGGTGGTGCCGACCGTGACCGTGCTCTTCCCGACGATCGTGCACGGCCGCCCCAGGTGGGGTGCGAGCCCGCGGATCGCGCCGTAGACCTGTGCGGTGTCGTAGGAGCGGCCGTCGGCGTCGATGGGGGTACCGACACCGATGAAGTGCAGCTCGGCGAAGTCGGCGGCCTCGCGGATGTCGGTGGTGAACCGCAGGCGCCCGCCGCCGGTGTGGCGGACGAGGAGCTCGGGCAGGCCGGTCTCGTAGATGGGGCACTCGCCGGCGTTGAGCCGGTCGACCTTGGCCCGGTCGACGTCGACGCCGATGACCTCGTGGCCCAGTTCGGCCATCGCCGCCGCGTGCGGGATGCCGAGGTGGCCGCAGCCGATCACTGAAACGCGCATTCCTGACCCTCTCCTTGGAGCGTCGGCCCCGAAGGGCCGGGGAACTGGCGCAGAGGCTACTGCTGTTCCCCGGCACCGGGTGTCCACCGGAGAGAAGTCATACCGCTTGCGGAGCCGGGTCGTCGGTCGAGGTCAGCGGGAAAACCGATTCTTGGCGGGCGGCGCGGAGCCGGACCGGCCGGCCGAGGGTGTCGGTGAAGTACAGGCAGGCGTACGAGGTGGAGCGGGCGACGGTCTCGACGTACTGCGCGGGCGGCAGCCGGCCGGGCGGCGTCGCGATCACGCGGTGGTCTCCTTCCGGGTGCGCTGGCCGGGGACGGTGCGGTCGTTCTGCAGTTCGAGGAGCTCGCGGAAGAGTCCCTCCGCCCCGGACAGTTCGGCGAAGGTGCCTTCCTGGACGACCCGGCCGTGGTCGAGGACGACGATGCGGTCCGCGACGGCGACGTTGGCGAGGCGGTGGGTGACCAGGACCACGGCGCGGTCACGGGCGGCCCGGCGCAGGTTGGCGAAGATGCGGTGTTCGGCGCGGGGGTCGAGGGCGGAGGTGGGTTCGTCGAGGACCAGGAGGGCGGCGGGCCGGTAGAAGGCGCGGGCCAGGGCGACGCGCTGCCACTGGCCGCCGGAGAGTTCGGCGCCGTTGAGCCACTCGCGGGCCAGGAGGGTGGAGAGGCCCGCGCGGAGTTCGTGCACGACCTCGTCGGCACCGGCAGCGGCGGCGGCTTCCCAGACGTCTTTCTCGTCGTCGCTGCGGGGCTGCCCGAGGGTGATGTTGTCGCGGGCGGTCATCGGCCAGCAGGAGAAGTCCTGCGGTACGAGGGAGACGTGCTTCCAGGCCGCGTGGGGGTCGAGCGCGGTCGTGGGGTGCCCGTCCCAGGTGACCGTGCCGGCGGTGGGGAGGTGGAGGCGGGTGAGGAGCTTGGAGAGGGTGCTCTTGCCGGATCCGTTCTCGCCGACCAGGGCGACGATCTCGCCGGTGCGGACGGTGAAGTCGATGCCGTCGAGGGCGTTGCGGTCGGCGCCCTCGTAGCGGTAGACGAGGTTCTCGGTGCGGATCTCGCGCGGGGCGCCGGGGACGGCCTCCCCGGCGGTGAGGCGGTAGCCGCCGGTCTCCTCCAGGAACGTCGACCAGTCGTCCATGTACATGCCGGTACGGAAGATCATGGCAGCGTTGCGGACGACGCCCTGCACCGAGCCGGTGACCGTGCGCAGCGCGAGCACGGCGGTTCCGGCGGCGGCGACGGTGAGGTGGCCGGTGGCGAGGAGGGCGACCAGGACCCCCCAGACGACGGCGGAGGCCAGGCCGCCGCCGAGGGCGCCGAGGAAGGCCATGCGGGCGCCTTCGGTGACGGCCTGGCGGTGGACGGCGGTGACCCGGTCGGTGAGGTGGCGGTACTTGCCGAGGAGGAAGGGCGCCATGGTCCCGGCGCGGATCTGGTCGGCGGAGTGCCGGTCGGCGAGGTGCCAGCGCAGGACGCCGATCATGCGGCCGTGGCCGGTCGTCTTCACGGCGGCCAGGTAGGTGACGCGGGCGCTGTGGACCTGGGCGATGCCCTGGGGGAGGCTCGCGAGGACCAGGAACGGCAGGAGGAGGGGGTGGAGGGTGCCGAGGACGACGGCGCCGGCGAGGAGGGAGGCGAGGGCTGCGAGGAGGTCCTGGCCCTCCTCGATGATGTCCTTGGAGACGACGGCGCCGCGTTCGGCGTTGTCCCACCGGTCCTTGAAGCCGGGGCTGTCGTAGGCGGCGAGTTCGCTGCCGGTGGCCGCGTCGAGCAGCATCAGCTCGTACTCCTGCTGGAGCAGGGGCGAGATGCGGGAGGACAGCCACGTGACCACGATGTAGAGGGTGGCCCTGATCCCGGCCGCGGCGGCGAGCACCGCGACGGAGGGCCACGCCTGCCACAGCCGGTCGGTGATGTTCCCCGAGGAGATGAGCGCGGTGATCGTCGAGGTGGTCGCGAACAGGCCCAGGGCCGCCGCGATGCCGGAGACGACCTGGCAGGCCAGGAGCCCGGCCACGGACGCCCGGTCGACGCGCCAGGCGATCGACAGGGAGCGCTTCATCAGGTGCGGGAGACGCCGGGCCATGTGGCGCAGCGTGATGTACTTCGCCGCCTCCCAGCGGGTGTCGCCGTCCCACGAGAAGTCGATCTCCTCGTCCGCCCGTACTCCACTGTCCTCGCCGGTCATCGGATACGCCTCCGTGAGTGAGGGGGAGGGTCAAGACTCCTTCCGGAACGGATCGTTCGGAAGACCCCGGTACGGCGATCACCCGAAGGTGTCACCGTCCGTGCCTGTCGTCCGTGGGCCCAGGACCGGTCCCGGGTCTCAACGGGAGGCCTACGGCCGCTGCGCTCCTGCGGTGCGGCCGGCTCCGGCGGTCAGCCGCGCACGTGCAGCCCGAATCCCGTGCGGCCGGCGGGCTCCAGACCCTCCTTCAGGTGCAGCGAGGGGATCTCGTAGTCGCCGAAGTTCTGCTTTCGGAACGCGATCGGCTCGGTCGACTCCAGGGTGAGCAGGCGCCGCTGCCAGGCCTCGGCGACCGGCGCGTACTCCTCGTCCGTCATCCTGTCCACGGCGTGCAGCACGAACGGCGGCAGCACCTCGATGCCCGGGTAGTAGAGGATGCCGTGGTGGATCGGGAACAGCAGGTCGTCGATGGGGCCGTTGATCCCGCGGGCGGAGTAGTGCGACTCCGGCCCGCCGACGGTCACCGACAGCAGGGCCCTCCTGCCCGCGAGGGTGCCTTCGCCGAAGCGCTCGCCGTACTTGGTGTCGCTGTGCTCGCCGACGCCGTACGCGAAGCGGTAGGTGAACACCCGGTCCACCCAGCCCTTGAGGATCGCGGGCATGCCGTACCACCACAGCGGGAACTGGAAGATGATCGTGTCGGCCCACAGCAGCTTCTCCTGCTCGGCGAGGACGTCCGGCGTGAGCGTCCCGGCGTCGAAGGCCCGGCCCGAGTCCAGGGCGACCTTCAGCGGACTCGACGCGGCGGGGCCGTAGTCCGCGGCGTCCACGACCGCCTTCCAGTCCATCGCGTACAGGTCGCTCACCCGCACCTCGTGCCCGGCGGCCTCCAGGGTGGACACGGCGAGGTCCTTGAGCGAGCTGTTGAGCGACTTCGGCTCGGGGTGGGCGTGGACGATCAGCGTCTTCACGGGAACTCCTTCGGATCGGATGCCTTCGATCCTGGGCGACGCGGCGCCCGGCGTTCAGGGGCTCCTCTTCCATCGGACCGGGGTTCCTGGTATCGGCAGGGCCACCCTCACGGGCATCTCCGAGGCCATACTGGGGACATGGACGATCTTGCGGGTTTCCTGCGGACCAGGCGTTCCCGGGTCGACCCGGCGGCCGTCGGCATACCCGTCGACAGCCGCCGCCGGGTCGAAGGGCTGCGCCGCGAAGAGGTCGCGCACCTGTCCGGAGTCAGCGTCGACTACTACGTGCGCCTGGAGCAGGGCCGCGCGACCCAGCCCTCCGATCAGGTCCTCGACGCGCTCGCCCGCGTCCTCGGCCTCGACGAGACCGAACGCGGGCACCTCTGCCGGCTCGCCCGGCAGCGCGGGCGGCGCGCGAAGTCGCCGGGCGGGCGGGTCCGGCCGGAACTGCTGCGCGTCCTCGACCTGGTCACCGGCGCACCCGCGCTGATCATGGACCACCGTCTGGACGTGCTCGCCGGGAACCGCCTCGCCGGGCTGCTCTTCGGCCGGCCGCTGCCGGGCCTGAACATCGCCAGGCACATCTTTCTGGAGGAGGACGAGCGCGGCCTCTACGCGGACTGGGAGAAATGCACCCTCGACGTGGTCGGGCACCTGCGCCTGGCCGCCGGGAAGTACCCCGAGGACCCCCGACTGGCCTCGCTCGTCGGCGAGCTGGCGATGGGCAGCGAGCGCTTCCGCCGCCTGTGGGCCCGCGCGGACGTGCGCGCCCGTACGCACGGACGCAAGGCGTACCGGCACCCGCTGGTTGGACTGCTGGAACTGCACCAGGAGAACTTCGCGCTGCCGGACGAATCGGGAGTGGAACTGCTGGTCCTGTCCGCGGCCCCCGGCAGCCCCGCCGAGGACGGGCTGCGCCTGCTCGCGGGCCTGGGCGAGGGCCTGGGCGCGGACAGCGGCGAAGCGTCGCATCCCCCGGCGAACGCCCGGCTCCGCGAGTGACCCGACGCCGCCCGCCCTCCGGCCGGCGTGGGACCCCGCGGCGGGGCCCGGCCCGGCCGCGGAGCTCCGCGTTCCACGTATCGCGTACCGCGTACGCCGTCCTGCCGCGCTCAGTCCGTCGGCCGATCCGGCGCGGTCCGCCCGTCGCAGAAGACCTCCTTGACGAGCCGCTGCTTCACCTTCTCGAACGTCCGGACCGTGGCGGCCAGGTCGAGCTCCGCGTCCCCGCAGGTCACCGAGCCGGTCAGGGTCCTGCTGCCGTCGGGGGTGCTGTACATCAGCGCCGCCCAGCCCCAGAAGCCGCCGTTGTGCTGGAAGATGGTGCCGCCGTCGTCCGTCTTCTCCACGAACACCCCCAGGCCGTAGCCCATCTTGGGGTGCGGCGTGCGCATCTCGGCCAGCAGCGGGGCCGGCAGGAGCCTGCCGCCCATCAGCGCGGAGAAGAAGGTGTGCAGGTCCCGGGTGGTCGAGATCATGTCACCGGCGGCGGAGATCCAGGAGGGGTTGAAGCGGGTGGTGTCGGCCACCGTCCACCGGCCGGCATCCTCGTACCCGTAGTAGCCGTGGGCGTGCGGCTCGGGGATCTCCGGTGAGGCCTCCGGCATCACGGTGCCGGTCAGCCCGAGCGGATCCAGCACCAGCCGGCGCATCTCCTCGGCGTAGGGACGGCCGGTGACCTTCTCGATCAGCAGCCTGGCCAGTACGTAGTTGGTGTTGGAGTAGCTCCAGTCCGTCCCCGGCTCGAACCGCGCCGGCCGGGACAGCGCGGGCCGTACCAGCTCCTCCGGCCGGTAGGTGCGGGACCGGTTCTCCATCCACTCCTTGCCGATCCCGGGGACCCCACCGGGCACGACCGTCCCGTCGTCGTAGACCTCCCCGGTGAAGCTGAACAATCCGCTGGTGTGCTGCAGCAGCATCCGTACGGTGATCCGTCGGTCCAGCCCGAAGCCGGGCAGGTGGTCGTCCGCCGGTGAGTCCAGCCCGATCCTTCCCTCCGCGACCAGCCGCAGCACCAGGGTCGCCGTGAAGGTCTTGGTGATGCTGCCGATCCGGAAGTGCCCGTCGGCGGGGGGCCCGGCCGCCCCGCCCAGCTCGCGCACCCCGGCGGCGGCGGCCCATTCGCCCCGCTCGTCGTTCACCCGCAGCTGCATTCCGGCGAAACCGGAGTCGACGATCTCCTGGATGGCCTCGCGCAGCTCGGGGCGATCCGGCCCGGCGGCGGCGGTCTCGACGGTGTGGAGGGACTCGTTCATGGTCGTTCCTCGTCTCTCGGAAGCAGGTGTCCGGCACGGCTCGGCGGCGCGGCGGTGACCCTGACGGCCACCGGCCCCGTCGAAGCGGCCATGCGAGGAGCGTGCACCCTGACCCAGGGTCAACCTCAAGCCCTGTCCGACCCTTGAGGCAACCGGCACCGGTCGCAAGGGGTGACGGGGTCCGAACGGATGCGCGCTACCCTCGCCCCTGGGACCGCCCGCGGCCCATGACCGCGAGGCGGGCGTGCGGGCCACCGGCGAGCACGCCCGCTCCCGGGCGAGACCTACGATCCGGAGGTGCACCGAGCCGATGGCAGACGGGCTCACGATCGGTCAGGCGGCGGCGTACGTCGGCGTCACGATCAAGACGGTGCGGCACTATCACCGGCTCGGCCTGGTCGCCGAGCCGGAACGCGACGGTTCCGGCTACCGGCGTTACGGGTCGGCCGACCTGCTGCGGCTGGTCCAGGTACGGACGCTGGCCGGGGCGGGCATACCGCTGGCCGAGATCGGTGGGCTGATCGACGCCGGTCCCGAGCGGTTCGCCGCCACCCTGGAGGACGTCCGCCGTCGGCTCACCGAACAGATCGAAGACCTGACCGCGCGGCGCGACACACTGCACCGGCTCGCCCACGGCGACCGGGCCCTGCTGCCCGACCGGGCCTGCGCGGTCCTGGACCGGCTCGCCGGTCTCGGGTTCGGCGCCGACTACGCGGCCACGCAGCGGGAGGCGTTGGTGCTGGCCCGGGCGCTGGTACCGGAGGTCTTCGACAGCTTCCTCGCCCAGCTCGAACGGTGGCTCGACGACCCCGGATGGATCGAGCTGACCCAGCGCGGCTGGGAGGCGATGTCCTGGGATCCGGACGACCCCCGGATCGACGCGCTGGCGTCGGAGCTGGCCGACAGGCTGCTGGCCGAGCGCGAGCGGCTGGCGATGCCGGACGGGTTCCGCAGCCGGTCCGACACCGCCTCCCGCTACGGGCTGGTCAACCACCACCGGGAAGAGCGGTCGCCCGCCCTCGTGCGGCTGAACGCCCTGGTCGAGGCGAACCTGCGCGCGGCCGGCATCGACGTCCCGCGTCAGTGAGGGCCGTACCGCGCACGAACCCCGTCCGGCTCAGGCGGGCCGGCGCCAGTCCGGGTCCAGGCGGTCGGCCAATCCGGCGGCGGTGAACGCGGCTTCCAGTTCGGCGTGGCCCTCGGTGAAGTGGGCCCAGCTGTCGCAGTGGACGGGAACGACGCGACGGGCGCCGAGGATCCGGGTGGCCTCGGCGGCCTGGGCGCTGTCCAGGACGAGCAGGCGGCCGTCGAAGCGCACCGGGAAGCGGGGGGCTCCGGCGAAGAGCACGGCGGTGTCCACCCGGGCGAAGCGCCCGGCGATCTCCTTGACCGCGTCGAGCGATGCGTTGTCGCCGCTGACGTAGACGGTGGGCAGGCCTTCGCCGGTCAGGACGAAGCCGACGACCTGGCCGACGACCGGCTCGACCTCCTCGCGCGCCCCGGGTCCGTGTACGGCGGGTACGCCGGTCACGGTGACCGTGCCGCCACCGGGGCGGTCCAGCTCGACGGATTCCCAGTCGGCCAGGCCCTTGGCCCTCCCACCGAGGCGCTTTCCGCCTCCGGGGGTGGTGAGGGTGAGCGGCACGTCGGCGAGCAGGGCCCGGCCGGAGTGGTCGAGGTTGTCGGGGTGTTCGTCGTGCGAAAGCAGGACCACGTCAATGGCGCCGAGGTCGCCGGGGGCGGCGGCGGAGGGGGCGGTCTTGGTGAGCGTCGTGCCGGGTACCGGGTAGTCGCCGGGGCCGTCGAACGTCGGGTCGGTCAGGAAGCGCAGGCCGCCGTACTCGAAGAGGGCGGTCGGGCCGCCGAGGACGCGGACGGGGAAATGGTCGGTCGATGCGGGCGCAGCGGACACGAGAGAACACCTCACGGATAGATTCGGATGAACCGTGAGATGAAGGTAGCCGTTTCTCACGGATGGCCGCAAGCCGTAACATGAGGAACATGAAGGAGTCCGTACGGGAAGAACCCCTCGTGCCGCCCGCCCAGGGCGAGGAGGAGCACATCTCCCTCGCCCTCGCCAACAGCGCCGTCGCACGGCCCGGCGGGCACACCCTCGATCTCCTGGGCACTCCCGCACAGGCCAACCACTGGCTGACGGAACGCGGTCTCGCCCCGGCCGACGCCGGCATGCGGGAGATGTGCACGGCGCAACTGCGCGCGCTGCGCGAACAGATCAGGTCGTTGTTCGCGGCCCGCGCCGCCGGGCTCCCCGCCCTCCCCGCCGCCGTCCGGGCCGTCAACGACGCGATGACCCGCGTCCCGACCGCCCCACTGCTGGCCTGGGACGACGAGAACGGCCCCTACCGCGCCACCACCCACCCCACCACCGCGATCGTCGACCACGCCCTGGCGGCCCTCGCCGCCGACGCCGCCGACCTCCTCACCTCCCCGGACGCCGAACGCCTCACCGCCTGCGGCTCCGCCCCCTGCAACCGCTACCTGCTGCGCCACGGCCGCCGCCAGTGGTGCTCGACCCGCTGCGGCGACCGGGCCCGCGCCGCCCGCGCGTACGCCCGCCGCACATCGGTCGACAGCAATACTTAATACCCGTGCAGCAATCGGCCACTTCTGCTTGCGACGGCAGGTGCCGAGGATGGGGGCATGCAAAGGATCTGTGTCATCGGCGGAAGCCGATACTTCGGAAAGCTCCTGGTGAAGCGCCTGCAAACGGACGGCCACCAGGTCACGGTGATCAACCGTGGCTCCACCCCACCGCCCGCCGGCGTCGAGCACCTGGTCGTCGACCGCAACGACGAGGCGGCCCTCGTCGCCGTACTCGGTGCCCGCACCTTCGACGTGGTGGTCGATCAGGTCTGCTACACCCCCGTGCAGGCAGCGATCGCCGCCCGCGCCTTCGCCGGCCGCACCCGGCGCTACGTCATGACCTCCACGATCGAGGTCTACGACCCGGCGGGCGCCGTACTGCCGGACCCGGCGGGCGCTCCGGTCCCGGAGGAGAACGTGGACCCGGGTGCCTGGCCGGTGGCCATGGACCTGCCCTGGCACGACGAGGCCTACCTGGAGGCGCACTACGCCGAGGGCAAGCGCCAGGCCGAGGCCGTCTTCACCCGCGCCGGCGGCTTCGCGTTCGCCTCCGTACGCAGCGCACACGTACTCGGCGGCGGAGAACGGGAATTCACCGGCCGGCTGGCGCACTACACCCGGCGCATCGCCCACGGCGAAGAGATCACCGTGCACGCGGGGGCACTGCCCACGGTGTTCATCCACTACGCGGAACTGGCCGACCTGCTGCGGTGGGCGGCGACCGGCAGCGATTTCACCGGCCCGCTCAACGCCTGCTCCGACGGCCTGCTCGACGTGCGCGACCTGGCCGTGGCCGTCGCCGCACAGACCGGCCGGGAGCCCGTCTACCGCACCGCCGCGGCGGGCGGGACCGCCTCACCGTTCTCCTTCGACCGCCACTACGCCATGAGCAATGCCCGCGCGAAGGAACTGGGCTTCGCCTTCTCCCGCACGGCCGACTGGCTGCCCGGCGCCGTCGCCGAAGCCCTCGCCCCGTCCGCTGCCCCCACCACCTGAGGAAACAGACGCCTGCGAAGCCGAGCGGACGGCCGCGGCCGCCTCCGGCGCGAGCGAGCCGCCACCGAGCGCGAGGGCGCCCGTGGACGCCCGGACACCGGGGTCGTAGAGGAAACCGTCGGGGGAGGTGGCGGCTGCGCCGGTTCAGGGCCGAGGCGGGTGCGTGGCGAGCCAGTGGCGTGCGATCTGTTCGCGCGTGGCCACCCACGCGCCGCCCCGCCGCGCGACGTGCTCCAGGAAGCCGTCGAGGGCGCGGATGCGGCCCGGCCGGCCGATGATGCGGCAGTGCAGCCCGACGCTCATCATGCGCGGCCGGTCGGCGCCCTCGGCATGGAGCGCGTCGAAGGTGTCGATGAGGTAGGTGAGCATGTCGTCGGCGGTGGTGAAGCCGTGGACGATGAGGAACTTGAAGTCGTTCGCGTCGAGGGTGTACGGCACCACCAGGTGCGGGCGTCCGGCCGCTTCGACGTAGAACGGCAGGTCGTCGGAGTAGTCGTCGGAGTCGTAGAGGAAGCCTCCCTCCTCGGCGACGAGGCTCCGCGTGCGGGGGCTCGTGCGGCCGGTGTACCAGCCGACGGGCCTGCGTCCGACGAGCCGCTCGATCGTCGCCACGGAGTGCGCGATGTCGGTGCGCTCCACGTCCTCGGGAACGTGGCGGTAGTCGATCCAGCGCCGGCCGTGGCCCGCGACCTCCCAGCCGGCGGCGCCCATCGCCCGCGCCGCTTGCGGATTGCGTTCGAGCGCCTGCGCCACGGCGTACACGGTGACCGGCGCGCCGTGCGCCGCGAGCGTGCGGTGCACGCGCCAGAACCCGGCGCGCGCACCGTAGGCGAACAGGGACTCGACGTTCAGGTCTCGCCCGCCGACGACGGGCGGCGCGCCGACGAGTTCGTGGAGGAAGCCTTCCGAGGCGGGATCGCCGTCCAGGACGTTCTGTTCACCGCCCTCCTCGTAGTTGAGGACGAGGCTGACGGCGACGCGTGCGCCACCGGGCCAGGCGGCGTGCGGCGGCTCGGCGCCGTAGCCGACGAGGTCGCGTTGCTGCTGCTCGGACACGGGCGGCACCCTACCGCCGATGGCGCGTCGGGCGCGGAACCTCGCCCCCGGGGCACGTCATCCGCCCGCGGCGTCCACGGCTTCCTCGGCTTCCCAGCGCAGCAGGTCGCCCGGCTGGCATTCCAGGACCTCGCAGAGCGCGGCGAGCGTCGCGAAGCGCACCGCCTTGGCGCGGCCGTTCTTGAGTACCGCCAGGTTGGCGGGCGTGATCCCCACACGGTCCGCGAGTTCCCCCACCGACATCTTCCGCCTGGCCAGCATCACGTCGATGTCGACGGCGATCGGCATCAGATCACCTCGTCCAGCTCGGCCCGCATCCGCGCGGCTTCGCCATCGCGCGCGACGGCCTGGGCGAGCAGCATCCGCAGCACGAGCACGATGAGCGCGACGCCCAGGATGGCCACGCCGACCCCGCCCATGATGACCGTGACCCCCGGGTCCTCCCGCTGACCGGGCGCGTTGATGATCGTGACCGCGAACCACACGAGGGCGGCCGCCACGATCGCGCCGATCACTCCGTCGACGTACCGGAAGGCAGCATGGGAGAACACGGTTCCGCGTCGCACCATCGCCACCAGCCGCCCTACGCAGACGAGGGCGACCTGGGCCGCCACCATGCCCAGGATCGTGATCACCCGCAGCGGGGTCAGCGGGAGCGACCCGTCCTCGGGATCGGTCGCCAACGCCCACACCATCACTGCCTGCACGAACACGGTGGCGACGAGCACCACCGCGAGCACGGCGCGCAACGCACCCACTGCCAGCTTGCCCATGACCCACCCTTCCATCGACTTACGATCTAAATCTATCGATTGTCGATAGACGAGACAAGGTCCGGGACGGAGGGCGCCATGGCGGTCACGCGAAGGGCTCAGACGCACTCCTTCTCGGCGTCACTCAGGGGAGGGCCCTGCAGACGGGGCAGTCTGCGGCCGAAGAGCATGGGGAGGAGCATGTCCGGGGAGAACAGACGGGTCGCCGGCTTCTCCAGGCTCATCACGTCCAGGAGGGCGCCGAGAGCACGCGGGCTGCGGGCTCCGGTTTCGACGGCTCGGTCGACGTACCGGGCGAGGAGCCTCTCGACGGCCCTGGGCGGCGTGTCACTGGCGCCGGGGTAGAACGCGTCCTGACCGACGGCGAGTTCCCACGCTCCGGCGACGGGCCGGGCCACGGACCGCTGTGCGCGGCGGGCCGCGCCGGGGGCGGTGACGCCGGTCGCGCGCAGGACTCCTGCGAGGGCGAGGGCGCATTGGGCGGCGACGGTGAGGCCGTGCCCGTACACGGGGTTGTATCCGGCGACGGCGTCGCCGAGCACGGTGAAGCCGTCCGGCCAGCCGCGCATCCTCTCGTAGTAGCGGCGCCGATTGGCCGTGCCGCGGGTGGTGGCGATCTCGCCCAGGGGTTCGGCTTCCTCGATGAGTGTGCCGATGACGGGGTCGCCCAGGCCGAGGGCGAAGTCGACGAAGGCGTCCGGGTCCTTCGTGGGCTCGCCGCCACGGGTGCCGGACAGGGTGACGATCCACCGGCCGTCCTCGACGGGGAGGATGATCCCGCCCCGACCGGGCGTTCTGGCCGGGTTGGCCTGCACGTTGACCAGCGGGAAGCCGCCCGCCGTCGCCGCGGGAGCCCGGTACACGCGGGTGGCGTACGCGACGCCCGCGTCGACCTCCCGTTCGGTGACGCGGGGCAGGCCGAGGTCCATGAGCCACGACGGGGCGCGGGAGCCGCGGCCGGAGGCATCGACGACCAGGTCCGCGGACAGGGTCCGTACGCCGGCACCGGACCGGATTTGGACTCCGGTGACGCGGACGGCATCACCTTCCAGGCCCTCGGCAACGGTGTTGTCGAGCAGGCCGATGCGCGGGTCCCCGAGCACCCGCTCGCGCAGGGCGTGGTCCAGGAGGTTCCGCGAGGAGACGAGGTTGCGGTGGTGGGTGGACGTGAACCGGCGGAACCAGACCTCGTTCGGTGCCCGGGAGACCATGTCGCCCATGATGTGGACCAGTCGGCCCCCGCGGGCGACGATGTCGTCGGTCAGGCCGGGCAGGAGCTCTTCGAAGGCCTGGACACCGCCGCTCCACAGGAGGTGCGCGTGGCGGGCCTGGGGCACGCCCTTGCGGCCCTCGGGCCCTTCGGGCAGCTCGTCCCGCTCGATGAGCGTGACGTCGGCGAACTCGGTGAGCGCGGCTGCGGCGAAGAGGCCGGCGGCGCTCGCGCCGATGACGACGGCGGTGGGCCGGGCGGGGCCGGACGCCTCAGGCACGGGGGGCGGTCCGTACGAGTGTCAGTTCCCGGTCCGTCAGGGGCGGTGCGCTCAGGGGCGGGCGCAGCGGGCCGCGCAGGGCGCCGAGGAGGACGCGCGGCCTGACCAGGGTGGTCAGGGGGGCCTGGAGGGAGGTGACGTCGAAGAAGTCCCTGGTCATGGTGAAGCTGCCGCAGCAGGTGCTGAGCAGGCGGTAGGTGTAGCCGGACAGGACCTTGTCCTTGCGCGTCGGGGTGCTCTGGCCGCTTCCCTGCGCTCCCGGATAGAACACGTCGTGTCCGAGTGCCAGGTCCCAGGCCGCCGCGACCGGCCTGGCCATGGCCTTCTGGACCCGCCGGGACAGCCGGGGCGCGTCGACCCCGTGGGCGGACGCGAGATCGCGGAGCGCGAGCGCGGCCCGGGCGGCGACGGACATGGCGTGCCCGTAGATGGGGTTGAACGCCGCCAGGGCGTCGCCGAGCACGACGAACCGTTCCGGCCAGTTCCTGACGTTCTCGAAGTAGCGGCGGGTGTTGCGCGTGCTGCGGTTGACCGTGACGTCGGTCAGCGGCTCCAGGCCGGAGATGATCTCGCCGATGACGGGGTGGCGCAGTCCGCGGGCGAACGGCTCGAAGTCTTCGTTGACCGCTGTGGGTTCGCCTCCTCTCGTGCCGGCCGCGGTGACGATCCACCGGCCGTCCTCGATGGGCAGGATGCTGGCGCTCTGCCCGGGGCGCGCCGTGCGGGGGTCGGACTGTACGACGACCATGGGGAAGCCGGCCGTTCCCCCGGGTGCCCGGAAGACCCGGCTGGCGTACGTCAGGCCGAGGTCGAGGGAGCGCTCGGGGGCGGGCCCGACCCCCAGCTCCGCCAGGTGCCGCGGGGCCCGCGAGCCCCGCCCGCTCGCGTCGACGACGAAGTCGGCTTCCAGGGCCGCTTCCCGGCCGTCCGCCCCCCGGATGCGCACGCCGGTGATTCGGGCGGCCGTGCCGGTGAGGCCCTCGACGCGGGTGCGCTGGAGGACGGTCACCCTCGGATCGGCCAGCACGAGCTCGCGTACCACGTGGTCCAGCACGTCACGGCTGCAGGCGATCAGGAACGCGGTCTCCGCGCTCCAGCGGCGCAGCCAGCCCTCGGCGGTGAAGCCGACCATGCCGGTGGGGATCGGGATGCGGTTCGCGCCGGCGGCCATCCACCGGTCGGTGACGCCGGGCAGGAGGGCTTCGGCGGCGTGCACTCCGCTGCTCCAGAACATGTGCGCGTGGCTCGCCTGGGGAAGTCCCTTGCGGGGATCCGGGGCGGCCGGCAGTTCGTCGTTCTCGACGATGAGGACCTCGTCCACCGCCTCGCGCAACGCGGCAGCCGCCAGGGTGCCGGCCAGGCCGCCGCCCATGACGATGGCCCTGCGTCGTATCGCCGCCGTGGGGGTGTTGCCGGGGTGGGTCATGTGACTGCTCTCTCGCGGGCCGCCGAGGGGCGGGCGCCTTCTTGGTCAGGGGAGCGGGGCCGCCCGGCGGTCAGGCATCCGCGCGGCCCCGCCCGACGTATCGGTGAGTGGTCAGACGCGGTCGGAGGTCCGCTCGGAGAGCGACGGCCGCCCGGAATCCGGGCTGCGGGTCCGGTCGGGAACGGCCAGCACGCGCAGGGCGTCCGAGAGCCGCACGAGCTGCTCGTCGTCGCCCGAGAGCATGCTCTCCAGGCTGCATTCCCCCGGGTCGGCCCCGGTGCCGTGCAGGGTGTCGAACGCCGCGACCACCATGGCGACGTGGCGTGCCGCATCCGGTTTCAGCGGGCCGGGGAGCGCGTCCGCCCGTACCGCTTCCTGCGCGTGGCGGTCGAGACGGGGCGCGATCAGCCGGAGGCCGTCGCGGATGTCGCAGGTCCGGCGCAGCTGGCGCTTGCCGAGCGAGGAGCCCCAGGGAATGCGGACCAGTTCGTACGGGGTCACCGCGCGCATGGTCAGCCACAACGGGCGCAGGCGCCGGTACTGCAACCACCGGCGCCACAGGCTCATCACGCACTGGCTGGTGGAGGGCAGGGCGAGGCCGACGCACTGGAGGAGCGAGGCGAGTGAGGACATCGTCGGGGCGACGGTGGTGCTGACGCCGTCCCAGTCGTGGCCGGCCCATCGCGCCCCGATGGCCGTGAGCTTGCACGCGACGTATCCCAGGCTCAGGACCGAGCCGGTCACGATGAGGAGCAGCCCGGTCCGCAGCAGACCCGGGACCTCACGGGACCAGCGCCAGCACAGGCGGGCCAGGACCAGGTTCGCCAGCCCGTAGGCCAGTACGCACAGGACGACCATCTCCCGGACGTACGGGGTGGTGGCGTAGTAGGTGTCGAAGTCCCGCAGGCGTTCCTCGGACGCGTCCCCGAGCGCGAACAGGGTGAACTGCGTCACGATCAGCGCCCCGTAGACGCCGACGCACCAGCGGGTGGCGGCCCGGCGCCGGTCCCGCGGGCCTCCGCGCCAGGTGATGGTGAGGTTGATGAGCGCGGCGCTGGCGGCGGTGACCGTGCCGTAGACCAGCGGCACCGAGAAGTTGGGGACGCCCGTGAGGGCGTTCACCTGGGAAATCGTCGGCGGCGCCGCGAAGAAGAAGACGGCGGCGCCCAACGGCAGGAGCAGGGACACGGAACGGACGAGGGGATCGCGCCAGTGTCTGACCAGTGCGGGCGCCCTCAGGGCGAAGGCGACCGACAGGACGCCGACGAGAAGGTAGAAGTACACGGTGGTCATGCGTGCTCCCTCTCCGGCGCCGGCCCGCCCGGACCCCCGGAGAGGATCCGGGCCAGCGCGTGCGAGATCCGTACCAGATCGCGCTCTTCGCCGGGTTCCGTCTGAAGTTCGTGGGAGGACGCGATCACGTGGCGCTCGGGGTCGGCGTGCAGCGCGTCGACCGCGGCGACGACCATGACCGCGTCCGCGTCCGCGGCGGCGTCGTCGTCGGAGGCGCCATGGGCCAGCGCGTCGGCGAGTGCGCGGGCCCGCAGGGTGAGGTCGAAGTAGGGGTTGAGGGTGAGCAGTCCGTCGTGGATGCCCGATTCGCGGTGCAGCCGGCGTACGCCCACCGTGGAGAGCAGGGGCATCCTGACCACCGCCGTGGTCGGCGTCAGCCCGTGCAGCAGGCGTGACAGGGTGCCCAGCCGGCGGTACCGGGTCCAGTCCCGCCAGGGTGCCTTGAAGCGCTGGACGGCGAGGGGAAGGCCGAAACCGAGGAGGATCAGGCAGAAGGAGACCGTGACGAACGGCCGTGCCACCTCGGTGCTGAGGACGTCCCAGTCCGTTCCGGCCCATCGAGCGCCGACGGCCGCGAACTTGCACACGTCGAAGCCGAGGGTGCTGGTGTAGCCCGCGATCAAGAGGGCCAGGCCGGCACGGAGCTCCCGGGACACATCGCTCAGCCAGCGCCGGCACAGGGAGGCCATGATCACCGCCGCGGCGGAGTGGCCCACCAGGTAGAGCACGATCATTTCGCGGATGTACGGCGTGTTGGCGTAGTAGGTGTCCAGGTCCTCCAGCCGTTCGACCGGGGCCTCGCCGAGGGCGAAGAGCGCGTACATCGCGACGGCCAGGGCCGCGTAGGTTCCCGCGCACCAGCGCGTGGACCTCCGGATGCAGGCGGGCGGGCCACCTCGCCAGTTGATGATCAGGATGATGCCGGAGCCACAGCAGGCCATCAGGAGCGAGTAGAGGAGGGGCGCGGCGAAGTTCGGCACGCCCGTGATCTCGTTGACCTTGACGATCGTCGAGGTCGCCCCGAAGTAGAAGACCCCCGTGGCCGTCAGCAGGAACACCACGACGGCCCGGAGGAGGGGATCGCGGGTGTTCCTGCGCAGGCTGGGAAGCCGGACGAGGACGGCCACGGTCCCCAGCGCGGCCGGAACGAAGAAGGCGAGATCGGACATGGTTCAGCCCCGTATGCCGTGGTGGCCGAGGGCGGCCGCGATGCGGCCGGAGGTCGTGCCGCGGTCGAGTACGGGTGCGTCGGGCACTGCCAGCAGGTGCCGTACGGCGTGCGCCAGTTCGAGGCCGTAGCGCTCGGCGGCCTGCTCCTCTCCCGCGTGCTTCCTGGCGGCGGCCCTGTCCTGCTTGAGGAGGGCGGGACTGTGGCGTCCCGCGACCGCCAGAGCCGACTCGACCACCGCCTGTAAGTCGGCGTCGTGGCGAAGGAGACGAGCGGCCACGGAGCCCTCGCTCACGTGCAGGTGGCAGTGGCCCAGCTCCAGGTGGCGCAGCTCGTGCCCGGTGATGACGATCTGGTGCTCGGCCGCGGTCTTCTGTTCCACGACCACGAGGTCCCGGTCCCCGAGGTCCAGGGCGAGACCGCTGGCGGTGCCCGGAGGGAAGGGCGTGGTGCGGAACTCGATCCTGCGCCCCCGGCGAAGCCCCATGGCGTCGCAGAGCGCGCGACAGACCGCCTCGGCCGGAGCCGGAGACTTCAGGTGTCCGATCCCGTCCGTGAGGGCGCCGACGGACCGCCGAATCTCCCGCTGCTTGAACACGTGTCTCTCCCCTGCTCCTGCCCCTGCCACTGCTTCTGCCTCTGGTCCCGGCCCTGTTCCGCGACGGGCAGGAGTTCGCGCCCTGGCGGATTCCACGCGGCCGGCCCGCTCCGCCGGGGCAGGGCACGGCCCCCCGAGCCCGCCGGCGCGAAACGGACGGCGCGCCTCAGGAGGCATCGCCGGGCGAGCGCCGGTTCCCTTCGGCGTCCTTCGCGGCGTTCTCGTCCGCGTTCCGGTCGGCGTGCTCGTCGGCGTGCTCGTCGGCGTTCCGGTCCGCTTTCCCGTCCGCAGTCCCCTCGGCCGCACGCTCGTCCATGTAGTCGTCGAGCCACTCCAGCAACCTGGTGCGTCCCTGGTCGGGCAGCAGGGCCGCGCGCAGCGCGATGCCGTCGACGCCGTGTCGCTCGTAGAGACTCGGCCGCCGGGCGCCGGCCGGGGCCGCCGCCAGGACGCCGCGTTCGCTGTGCTCCCGGTACTCCTGGAGCAGCGCCTTCTCGATGACGGCCAGGACGCAGCTCAGCGCCTCGGCGTCGTCCGACTGAAGGAAGCCGGCAGGCCGTTCGAAGAACCGTTCCAGCCGGGAGCAGTGGTCCATCGTCGGGCGGCGGTCGCCACCGAGCAGCGCCTGAACCTGCTGCCGGGAAATGCCGCTCTGCCGGGCGATCTCCCCGTGCGAGAACTTGCGGCCGTTCTCCTTGAGGTACGTCTCGTGGAGCAGGTCGAGCCGCTGCCGAAACCGCTCGTGGATGTCCGGCTCCCCCGCCGGCCGCCCCTGGAGCAGCGCTCGTACGACGTGGAGCGGCACCCCGGAGGCGCGGTGCAGCTCCTCGGGATCCAGGACCTCGTCCCGGCCGCGGCCCAGCTTGGCCCCCAGGTCGATGATCCGTTCCACGACCGTGGCCAACTGCGGGGCGGACACGGGCGGTACGGAGAATGCTTCTGTCACCGGCTGGTCCCCCCGACGTAGCGCAGGACGCATCACCCCGGCATCCTCGTCGAAGCGCCGGCACAGCAGCTGTTGCGAAGCCGATCCTGCCACAGCCGTGGCAGGCGATCCATGGAACTCCGGCCAAACCGCCACGGTCGTGGCAGGAACTCGATGGCCGGCCATCCCTTCACCCCTTCTCGCCGGCGGACGGCCGCTTCGCCGCAACGGCGTCCTGAACGACACGCTCCTGGACGGATTCCGAGGGTTCCGGGTGATCCGGCACGTCGGCCGGCACGTCGGCCGGCACGTCGGCCGGGGCGGCGGCCGGGGCGGCGGCCCGCAGCGCCGCCTCGACCCGGCGGTTGCCGGTCGTGGTCGACGTGACGGCGGTCATGGTGAGGAGCAGGCCCGCGGCGGTGTAGAGCGGGGTGCGCACGTCGTATGCGGTGGCCAGCCAGCCGCCGAGGAAGGCGCCGAACGGGGCGGCGCACATGGCGAGCATGCGGGAGGTGGAGGCGACCCGGCCCATCAGGTGCGGGGGGACGATCGCCTGCCGGAGGGAGGGGCCGAGCACCATCGTGGCGCCCATGCCCGCTCCGCAGACGGCGAGCGCGAGGCCGGCGACGTACGGGTTCGGGGCGGCGGCGAGGCCCAGGATGGCGAGTCCCTCGACTGTGGCCGTGCAGGTCAGCGCGGTGCCGGTGCCGAGTCGCCGGCCGAGGAAGGAGGCGATGCCCGCGCCGAGCAGACCGCCGGTGGCCTCTGCCGTCAGGAGCAGGCCGAAGCCGAAGGCGTCGATGCCGAGACGGTCGTGCGCGAAGAGCGCGAGTACGGTCTCCACGGCGAGGAAGGCGATGTTCCCGACCGCCGGACGCAGCGCGAGCCCGAGCAGCAACTGGTTCCGGAACACGTACGAGGCGCCGGCCCGCGCCTGTCTCAGCAGCGACTCACGGGCCTGCGGTACGGGCCTGGGCGCGGCCGGCAGCGACCGTACGAGCAGTGCGGAGAGCGCGAACGACACCGCGTCGGCGAGCAGCGGCACCGCCCGGCCGAGCGCGAGCAGGGCACTGCCCGCGGGCGGCCCGGCGAAGCCGGACGCGGCGGTCTGGGTGCCGCGCAGGCGGGAGTCGGCGCGCTCCAGGAGCGCGGGGTCGCGGCCGAGCAGATCCGGCAGATAGGCCGTGGCGGCCGTGTCGAAGAAGAGTCCGCCGAGGCCGAGGAGGAAGGCGAGGGCCGCGAGCAGCGGAATGCTGTCGGCCGACGAGTGCGTCTTCGTCGACGACACCGAGGAGTACGTGCAGGCGGCCGAGCGGCTCGGCTTCGCGGGAGTTCACGCGCAGCGGCCCGAGCAGACGATCTCCCGACTCGAAGCCCTGCTGGGTGTGCCCCTGACCGGCGCGCACTGATCTGCCCCGTCGGCCCGTCCCGGCACTACCGCGGTGCAGCGGCGTACCGGGTCGGGCTCCCGGACCCGGCACCCGGATCGCCTGGGGCACGAGCTCGAACCGCGGGGAACCTCCGCGCTGTCCGGCGGCGAAGACCTGCCACCCGTTCGGCCGTCAGGCCTCCGGAAGCCGCCTCGGGATCCGCGTCGATGCCGTCCGGAAGATCACCCGCTTGACCTCGACCGGACTTGAGGTCCTACGTTCTCCACATGACCTGCACGGCACGCAGGCTCCGCACCCGAAGCACCAGGAGGGGACATCCCATGACGACCCAGCAGCAGCTCTCCGACGCCGAGCTCGCCGGAGAGCCCGCCGCCTACTGGAGCGGTGTCGCCTACGAGGCGCTCATCGCCTTCACCCGGGCGTGGCAGGCCGAAATGGGCTACACCCAGCCCCAGTTCTGGCTGCTGCGCAACCTGTCGGAGAACGACATCTCGCCCGACGGCGAGGGAATGACCCTGCCCGAGCTGTACAAGGCCATGGCCTTGTACATCCGGCCCGAGGACGACCTGGCGGCGGAGGCCGAGGTGCTCGTGGAGCGCGGCTGGCTGACCCGGGACGCCGAGGACCGGCTGTGGCTCACCGAGGAGGGGGAACGGGCCCGCGTCGACCTCGCACTCAACGGTCCCGCGATCCGCGCCGCCCTCCACGAGGGCATCGAGGACGCGGACTACGTCACCACGGTGAAGGTGCTCATGCAGCTGATCCGCAACGCGGGCGGGACCGCCGCCTGACGGACCGTGGACCCGGGCGCCTGTCCGGCCCGGGAAACGACCTGCTCCACCGATCCGCGGACCTGCCGGAGTCGGTGGCGGGTGCCGCAGCCCGGCCCCTGCGGGAAGAGATGCCGTGCGCCGCCCTCCGACGTCGGATCGGAGCCCGAACGGGCTGCCCGACCCGGGGTGCGACCCTCCCCCGTGGGGATCGCTGCCTTCGGGCGGCGCAAACAACCAGCCATGAAGACCCCTCACCTCTCGGGAGGGGCCCGGCCAGCTGGCGGCATGGACAAGATCCTGCTGCACCCTCCGCCCGGTGTCAACAATAGTTTGCACATGACGCCAACTTGGAGACGGACAAGGGCTCTTGGATGTCGGCGGGGAGCTGGAATCGACGGCCGCCACGGCTTGCTGGTTAGACTTGATGCGGCAAGCATGCAGTTCGAGTAACTTCTCGCAGGGGCGCCCGCCGCCCCGAGTTCTGCCAGTGCGGCGGCGGTTCCCTCGCCAACGCGGCGGAAGCGGTGATGATCACGGCAGTCACCGTGCGGCCGGACAGGCCGTCACGGCGACAGCCACTCGGACGTGGCAGGAAAGGGATCGATGAGCGGCACGGGCGACCAGCGGGCGCTGCTGATCTCAGAGCGTCTCGCATTCCTGTTCACGCACATCTTCCCGCGAGGCTCCGAGCCCCAGTCGAACGCCGCCGTCAGCCACACCACCGGTGTGCCGCTGGAGTTCCTGCAGGCCCTGCGGGCGGGCAGGCCCGCAGGGGAGAGCGTCGAAGACGACCCGTTCATCGGCCGGCTCGGGCACCTGCTGAAGACCCGGACGACCGACGAGGGCAGGCCCCACACCCAGACGGACGTGGCCCGGGCATGCGGAAAGTCGCGGATGTGGCTCTACAACCTGCTGGAGGGAAAGAGCAAGCCCAGCCTCGAATCCACGAAGCTGCTCTGCAAGATCTTCAAGGTGGATCCGTCCTTCTTCACGGATGACCCCCTGGAGGCCCTGGCCAGGCACTTCGGCATCGAGGCAGGCCCCGCGTTCTTCACCCTCCCCGACACCGACGCCCTGGTGCAGGAGACCAAGGACCAGGTGGAACTCGTTGCACTGCTGCGCGAAGCCGGCGCCCCGGCGGTCCTCAGCCGCTATCTCGGGACGTTGCCCGGCTCCCGGGACTGAGCGCCTCGCGCCGGCCACAGGCGTCTTCCACGGCGCGAAGCGGGCCACCGCCTCCACCCACCGCAACGGCCCCTGCCTCTACGGCCTCAAAGGCCTCGTTCGACCGGCTCGGCGGCCCGCCCGGGGAGCCCCCGCCGGAATCACCCGGTTCGTTCGTGATTGCCTCTCCCCCACGGCTTTCCGATCCAGGAAGTACGCCAACCGGAAGCCTGTCCCACTTGATCTCCCTCGCAATGAACGTACAAGCTACTCACTGTGACTCTCCAGACGCGGTCGCCCGCCGTGGGGTCGGACATCCGTACCGCGGAACGCAGAGCGGGAGGCAGCCACCGGAGCCCGGCTCCTGTTCAACCGCGGCGAACGTCACCGTCGGCGGTCCAAGGACGTGGGACCGCGTACGAAGAATCCAGCAGATTCACGAAGGAACCACAGCACGCGTCCCATGTGCCGTGGTTCTTGCAGAAGGGGTAGACCGTGGCGGGAATCCGGGAGACCGTCGGAATCGTCTCAGAGACGCTCCGGGAGATCCGCACCCTCCGCAGATTGCGCAACACCTTCTGCTCGCAACTCGGGCTGCCGGCCCACCCGACCATCGACGAGGTCGTATCGGCCGTCTCCGACCGCTGCGGGGTGCCGATCCGGATCCTCCACCTCCCTTTGAAGTACCCGCTCACGGGGGGACTCCTTCGGGCACCCTCCGAGCTCATCATCGTGGTCGACAAGGACTCGCAGAGCATCCTGCAGAACTTCGTCATCGCCCACGAACTGGCACACGCCTTCCTCGGGCACGATCCGGAAACAGCGGGACATGACCTTCAGGACGAGCTGCTCGCGAGCCTGGCTCCCGCCCTCAACCCCAAGGTCAGCCGAATGATGCTGGCCCGCACCTACTTCGACGGCCCCGAGACGACACTGTCCTGCGGGCAGACTCCGCCCGAGCTGGAAGCCGAGACCCTGGGGCGGCTGATCGTCAGCATGATCACCAACATCAGCGGCGACGCCACCACCTCGGTGAGCTCCGCCCTGCGTCACAGGGGGACCGGTGTCTGAGGACACGGCGAACATCGTCTACCTCACCGTCGCCGCGATCGGGTCGTGCACCACCTTCGCGAAGTTCGTCGCCTGGCAGCGGGAACGCTCGCCCGCGCTGCGGCTGATCGCCATGTGCTCCGCCTTGGGCGTGGGCGCCTTCGTCTTCGCGACGCCCGTGGTCTACCGGGGCACGGCCGATCTGACGGGCCGACAGAACCTTGCCGAGCTGCTGGTCTTCCTCTGCATCCTCGGCTTCTTCGCCCATACGCACATCATGTCGCTGCTGTGGCGCCCTTCCCCGTCGGGCGAGGCCGGCCGCAACCCGCTGACCGGGCCGCTCGTCGTGTACGGCCTCGTCGCGGGTGCCCTGATCACCGGATTCCTCGCTGCCGGGGTCGACGACGCACCGCACCCGCTGGACTTCAACATCACCTACGGCCGGGACCCCGGCACCCTGGTCATGCTGGGCGCGTTCCAGCTGGGCCTCGGCTACGCCTCCGTCTCCACCGCCCTGCGGTTCCGGCACAACGCCCTCTCCTCGCAGAACGATCCGAGGCTGCGCCGGGCACTGCAGCACATCGCGTTCGCCACCTGGTTCATCGCCGGGTACGTGGCGTGCGTCGGGCCGGCCACCGTGGCCGGCGCCACCGGTTGGCGCGGCCTGGACCCCCTGCACAGCCTCGGCCCGGTCTCCGGCACGATCGGGGCCATCATCATCAACTGGGGGTTCTCCGGTGCCGCCATCGCCACGTGGCGCGCGGACCGTCGGGACTACCTGGCGCTGGCCCCGCTGTGGCAGCTGACGCGTCGCGCCGACCCCCGGATCGCGCTGACCGAGCCCAACCCGGTGGCGCAGCTCGGACTGGTCTACGTACGGGACTGGCACCTGATCACGCGTATGGCCGACATCCTCAGCGGCATCCGCAGCCTGCACCCCTACTTCGGCCACGCCCCCGCCGACCGGGTCCGCGAGGCTGCCGCCGGCGCCGGCTGGTCGAAGGACGACGAGCGGGCCGCGGCTGCCGCCGCCGTCCTCCTCGGGGCGGTGGCGCTCGCCGAGGACGGAGCCGCCCAGGTCAGCGGCAGGGGCGTCCCGCTGCCGGGCTCCGAGCTGGAAGCGGCTGCTCAACGCGCCCACCTGGTCCGCATGGCCCGCCTCCTCGACCACCCCGAGGTTCTGGCCTCGGCCGGAGTGGACAAGGACGGGCGGCTGGTCTCCAGCTCCTAGCCGCCCGGTCGTCCCGGTCGTCCCGGTCGTCCCGGTCGTCCCGATGTCACCGCCCCCGCTGAGCGCACGCCATCGCGACACGCCACAGGAACCGTGGCGCCTGTAGATCAGCGGGACGCCTGCGCATGTTGACGACGTCGAGGAACCTCTCGTTCACCCACACGTCCGTCGTGGAGGCCTCCTCCATCCATTCCGCCATCTTCCTGGCCATCGCGTAGCCGCGGGGATAAGGACCCGTGACGTGCGGCTGTGCCAGGTCGGACAGCGTCGAGATCTCCCATGCCGCGTTCACCACGACCCTGATGTGGTGGAAGTAGGCGTGGGCCGGCGCATGGAGGCCGCCGCCCTTGCGCAGGTACCCGGCCAGGCACGACGCGTGCAGAAGGGCACTGGTCATGCCCTGCCCGTACACCGGGTTGAAGGACGCTACGGCATCCCCCACGACGAACAGTCCTCCGGGAAGACGCTCCACGGCCCACCAACGCCTGCGCAGGGAGTGCGCCATGCTGTACGTCTCGACCTCGCCGATCAGCTCGCACCGGTCGGCGACGACCCCGAAGGGGCTCGCGTCCATCTCCCTCATGCGCCTGCGGAAATCGGCGGGGTCCCGGGTCGGGCGCTTGCCGGCGTACGCCGCTATGACCGCCATCCACTGGCCGCCCTCCACCGCGGCCATGGCCCCGGTGTCCGGCTGCTCGCCGGTACCGCTCGCGGCGGCGGCCAGCTGGTGCGCCACGCGCACGCCGGGCAGCTCCGCTCCCCTGCGGAAGCGCGCGGTGGCGTAGCCCAGGTCGATCCGCATGCGGTCGACCGGGGGCTCCGGCCACCCCTCCTCCCGGAGCCAGGAGGCCAGCCGGCTCGAACGGCCCGTGGCGTCGACCACCGCGTCGGCCGACACCACGTGCACTTCGCCGGAGTCGGCGGCGCGCACGCGGACGCCGACCACGCGCGTGCCCCGGATGTCCAGACCGCACGCCTTGCCCACCCTCACCGTGACCCCGTCGTCCAGCAGGGTCCGGCGCCGGATGTGCTCTTCGAGGAGGCCGCGGCTCACGCCGATCAGCTCGTTCCCGGGAACGCTGACCTTCTGCCGTCCGTTCGAGAAGAGCTGGATCTCGCTCCCCGACCCGAGGACCGCGCCATCGGCGACCAGGTCCTTCGACAAGCCGGGGAACCAGCGTTCGGCCTGCGTCCGTCCCATGTCGAGCAGCGCATGGAGCTGCCCGCTCTGCGGCACACCGCGCCGCGCGACCGTCGCGGCAAGTCCATCGGGCTCGACGACGGTGACCCGTGTGCCAAGGCTCCGCAGGGCCCGTGCCGCGGCCAGCCCCGCGATGCTTCCCCCCAGGACGACTACGTGCTGCACGTGCTCCCCCTCCTTCATCGACTGCCCTCACCGTTCGAGGACCCGCGCACGGCCCCGGCACAGCACCCTAGGGCCGTTCTGATCAACGACCAATGTGAGCGGGGGGCTTGGTTGGCGAGAACGCGATCAGAAGATCCACCGGGGGTTCCGCGGCACGGTGTACGGGTACGGGGTCAGCCCGCTCCCGACACTCCGGTCCTCGTGCATGCTGATCCGTTGGCCGGATCGGACGTGCCGTACCCCGGACGGCCGCGGGGACGGGTGACAACGGTGGCAGGCCGCCGGGTCGTGCCCGAGGCTGTTGACGGGGACGAGTACGAGGGAAGGGCGGCACCCCATGCCGGAAGCCGACGAGGAAGGCCTCACCGCGCGCCCGTTCAGCACGGTGGACCGGGACCGGAGCAGAGCCGAACGCCTGAAGGGTGCGGTCATGCGCACGCATCTGCTTCCCGCGTTCTTGGTCCTCACGGTCATGATGGTGGCCCTGTGGCTCATGGGCATGCCGTTTCTCCAGGCCCTGACGATCTCCACGGCGGTGAAGATCGTGGTGGCCCTGCTCGAACTCCGCCGGGTGCCCGATTCCCCCGACCGCTGATGCACGCATCCGCCGACGGCCGCACGTGTCGCGCTCCCGTGGACACCCCAACCACCACCGCCGTGGACAGGGTCCGAGGTGCTGTGGGGTAGCTTCGGCGGCACCGACCGACGAGGAAGAGGACATGCAGACAGCTGGTGCCGAGGTCTTCGCCTGCGCCGTGTGCGGCGCCGGTTTGTCCGTGCCGGTGCGTGAGGTGCGACCGCCCGCGGAGGACGAGGTCTGGACGCCGCTCGACTCCCCCGTGGACCCCTGCCCGCCCAGAATGGCGGCGGGCACCTTCGCCCGCGACCCGCAACCGGGGCGCATCACCTGGGGCTCGCCGCCCAAGGGATTCCGCATGTCCCGGGCGGGGCACGGGCCGGGGGTGGACCTGCTGTTGAGCCCGGCCGACCTGGTCGGTACCACGAAGATCCTCAGCCGGTGGGGCGGCTGCTGCGGGCCGGGCGGGCACGAGGGGCCGAACCTGGCGTGCGAGGGGTGCGGGGCGGAGGTCGGGTTGTGGATCGGTGACTGCTACACCTGGCTCGAAGTCATCCTCAACGGACGCCTGGTCAGGCGTTCCCCGGCGGCTTGAGCACCCCTTCGTCATCCCGCCGGCAGTCGCGCCCCCTCCCCCGCACGAAGGGGGAGAGAGGGACGACCGGCGGAACGGCTCGCCGGACCGGGTGGAGTCGGTGGCCGGTCACCCCGGCCCGTGCCGGGCGGGCTCGGCAGCGCCCAGGGTGGGAACCGCGGGGCCCGCAGCGGGCTTCCGGTCCGGCCGGGGTGCGTGAACGGCCCCCGCAGGATCCGCGACCTTCAGCGTGCACCGGCCGTCCTCGCAGGAGCGCTGCAGCCGGCCCCGTGAGACGGTCTGCATCAGGCCGATGGCCCAGCACATCGGACAGCCGCGCAGTGCCAGTACGCCGACCGGCAGGAGCAGCAGGCTGACCGGGCCCGTGGTCGGGACGAGCGCGACCGAGGCGATCAGGCTGCCGAAGCCGATCAGGCCGCGGATCAGGTGGCGGGGCAGGGACGCACTCGCGAAGTCGGGGCCGTCGGCTCCCGTGCTCGTCGTCATGCGGTGTCTCCGGTCGTGGGTCGGGGTGTGGCGCGGAGGGACTGCTGGACGGAGGTGCGAGCGCGGTGCAGGCGTGATTTCATCGCCGCGGTGCTGAGGCCGAGCGCCTCGGCGGCCATCCGTCCGCTGTAGCCCTGGATGTCCCGCATGATCAGCACGCGGCGCTGCTCGGCCGGCAGAGCGGCGACGGCGGCGGCGACCCGGCCCGCCTCGATGCGCTGCAGGACCACGTCCTCGGCCGAACTCACGGCGGCATCCGGCAGGGGCGCGTCGGACCGCATCGTCCGCGCGCGCCGCAGGCACTCGTTGCGGACGATGCGGAACATCCACGAGGCCAGCGCGCCGGACGCCCGTAGCGTCCCGATCTTGCGGTAGAGGATGATCAGGGCTTCCTGTGCGGCGTCCTCGGCGTCCTCGGGAGTGGCGCAGAGCGAGCGGGCGAATCGCCGTACGTTCGGGTGCGAGCCCGCGACCAGTGCGGTGATCGAGTCGACGTCGCCTCGCTGGGCGTCGACGACGAGCTGTTCGGCGGGCCAGGACGCGTCAGCCACGGGCTTGCTTCCGCTTGCGCGTGACGAAGTAGGCGCACGTGCAGAGCAGCACGGCTCCGGCGGCGATGGCGATGCCGATGCCGATGAGCATGAAGACCTCCTGTTTCCCGTGCCGACGGTCGTCGGCACACGTATAGGAGGCTCGTGCCCGCCAAAAGGATTCGGGCCGTCCCCGGAAAAGTCGATCGGCGCGGGGAGGAAGCAGGTCAGCCCCAGCTTCCGCCGACAGTCGTGGCAGCTGGGGCCGCCCGCGATGGGCACGGGGTGCGGCCTGCTGCGCGGGCCGTGGCCCGGCCCGCGCAGGAAGACTATTGATGGTCCATCAGATGACCGCGGTCCGCGTCCCGCAGGATGTCGGGCTCGAGTACAGGATCCGCTTGCGTGGCAGGCCTCAGGCCGACCTGCGGCGCATCGCCCGGCGGACGCCGTACAGGACCACGATCAGCACGATGACGACGAGCACGACGATCAGCAATTTCGAGAAGAGCCCGCCCTTCTTCTTGCTCTTCTTGCTCTTCTTGCTCTTCTTGTCGCCGGTGACGGCCTGGACCCGGGACGACGTCGGTGCGCGGAGACCGGCCGCCACACCGGCTCCCGCCGGGAGAGAGTTCTGCGCCAGCGCCGTGGCGGCGGGGGCCTGCCGGGCAGCCGGTACGGCCGCCTCTGCGGCTGCCGCCGGGCCCAGCAGCAACCCGGCGAGTATGAAGAGCGGTACGAGTACCGCCGCCGTTGGCGGACGCTTCCTGGAACTGCTGTTGTTCGTCACTGTCTCCCCTGTTCTCCAACGCCCTGACCGACCCGGTGGAATCCGGACAGCCGGGGTACTGGAGCATCGTCGACGAGTTGGACCGGCGCGGCAAGGACATGGGACGCGTGACCTTGTAGAACGCTCCTGCCCCGTCGCCCCGTGGTCACGCTGTCACACCCTCCCCGTAGAGTCGGAGGGGTGAATCGAGACGACGCCCTTCACCCGACGGACACCGCCGAACTGCTGCGCGGTGTCCACGCCCGGCTGCTGCCCCTGGCCGCGTTCACTCCCGAGCTCATGGGGGCCATGCGCTACGCGCGCGTGGTGGCCGACGGGCTCGTCTTCGCGTACGCCCTCGACGGACCCACCAGCGTACGGATCCTCACCGACAGGGACGTCGAGCGTGCCGGGCTCCAGGAACTGGGGCAGGCGGCGTACGCGAACCTGATGCGGGTACCCGTCGAGCACGCGGAAGTACTCACCGAAGAAGGGGTACGGCTGCACTCCGTCTACGGCGACTCCCACTTCATCGCCGCCAAGGCCCTGTTCCTGTCCGAGACGGCCCGGCAGGTCACCGGTGAGCCGCTCCCGGACACCGGCGCCCTCGTCGTCGTGCCCAGCCGGCACAACCTGGTGTTCCACCCGGTCAGCGACGGAACCGTGGTCGGCGCGGTCAACGCCCTCGCCGCCTACGCGTTGGGCGCCCACGAGGACTCGGGACAGGGCGCCCTGTCGCCGCAGGTCTACTGGTGGCACGCCGGCGGCCTGACCTCGCTCACGGTCTTCGACGAGGAGACCCGCACCTTCTCCCTGGAGCCCCCGCCGCAGTTGCTCGCCATGATGAAGGGACTGGTCCGGCTCGACGGCGCCGGCCGGATCGCCACCCGCACCGCGGACAAGGCTCCCGACGTCGACGAACTCGCCGAGGCGACCGTCGAGTCGGTACGGCGTCTCGCCACGGACCCCGCGGGGCTGGGCGGCGCGTTCGGCTCCGCCGTCGCGCTCGCCCACGCCCGCTGCGTCGACGACCCCGACGCGGCGGGCATCGACACGTGGGACGCCTGGGCCACCTCGGTCCAGCTCGGCTCCGCGCTGTTCACCGGCGCGCGGCCCCAGCAGTGCCAACTCGGCGAAGACCGGGTCGGTCAGCTGCCCGCGACCCCCGCCGACCCGCCCGCGGATGCCCGCGCCTGGCTCGACGCCCTGTACCTCGCGATCGTATGCCGCCAGACGGACCGGATCGGCCGGCTGTGCGCGGTGCCGCCGGCGCGACTGCGGGAGGACGACTCCGTCGACGCGTACGTCCTGCACTGGGTCGACACCCTGCAGGCCTACTTCTCCCGGCGGTCCATGGACGAGGTGGTGGAGAAGCTGCTGGCCACCGTGGAGTCGTCCATGCCCGAGCGCTTGACCCACGCGCCCAAGGACTTCGTGAACCGGATCGACTACCAGCCCGTCGCCCTCTTCCACCGCCTCGTCGCGGGTGACCCCGACGCCTTCGCCGGGACGCTGGCGGAAGCCCTCGCGGAACACGACGGGTACTGGTCCGGGTCGGCGGCGCCGCGCGCCCGCCTCGCCCTCGGGCCCCTCGCGATGGCGAGCATGGCCTACGAACGCGGCTTCCCCCTCGACCCGAAGCAGCCCGGCCTGCCCGCCCATCTGCTCGACGGGAAGCGGATCGAGGACATCCCCGAATCCGGCGACCCTTCGTAGCCCTGCCGTAGGGGGCACGAACCGGAGCCGAGCCGGCCCAGCGGATGGCGGCGAGTGGTCGGGTGCACACCGGCCGACGGCGAACGAGCACCCGACCGCGGCCCCGGCCGCGGTGTCGCGCAGCGGCACTCCCGACCCACCCGGAGTGCACGGCCGCGAACGGCGGCTACCCGTAGGCGTGTTGACCCGCGATCGCGATGAGCTGGACGTCCATCTCGTCGGCCTGCGCGCAGAGGATGCCCGCGACCGTGCGCATCGTGCCCGCATCCAGCCCGTCCCGGTTCGCCTGGCCCTCTGCCGTCCACGCGCATTCGCCCGACTGCGCCTGCAGCTCGAATGCCCGCGCCATGTCGCGCAGCATCGCCGTGACGTCCTGCACGGCCATCTACAGCTGCCCATCGGCGCCCCGCCGCACGGGCGCCTCCGCGTCCGTGTGCCGCCGGCCCATCTACCTCACCCCACTGGACACGCGGGAAGCCGTCGCCGCGGCGGTCGACACCGTGGCCGGGCAGATCCGGCTCTCGGCCGACACGACGGCGATCCACGACTCGGGGGCCGGTTTCCTGACGGAGCGCCTCTGCGAGTTCGGCCCCGGTCAGGCCGTCGAGGTGGCGCTCGAAGTGGCCCGTGGGACGGCGGGCTCCGGCCTGGCGGACCCCCACCAAGTCACCCGGCTGGGGTGGAAATGGCAGAAGCCGCTGACCCGACTGGCCTCGACCGCGGACCGCGAGGACTGGCTGCGGCTGATCGGGGGCCTGGCCGACGGCCCCCAGGCGATGCTCCAGAAGGCCCTCGACACGGCCGTCGCCCGCCGCCGGGAGGAGGACGTACGCGCCGACGCCGCCCGCGAACTGGCGGCCAGCCCCTACCGCGACGTGGCCATGGCCGGCCTCCGCGACGCCGCGGTACGCCACCGCAGAACCCCGCTGGTGGAACGCCTGTGGCCCGCGGTCCCGCAGCCGGCGGAGGCATGAGGGCCGGGGCAGCCGCCCCCGCTCCCCCGGTCCCCTCAGCCGGTGGCGCCGACCTCGCTTGGATGATCCCTTGGTCGTGCTCACGTCGCGCGGTCGGCGGGGCATCCTGGTGTGATGAACGATGTCGAAGCGACATGGCGATCGTGGCTGGCCGGACTTGCTCCGTCCAAGCGGTCTGTGGCGGAGGGGTCTGCCGCACGATCGGGTGACATCTGAACTGGCTTGCCCTGTGGGGCAGGTGGGAAGGATGTCGCTGTGCCAAAGCCCTATCCGGAAGAGTTCCGCCAGGACGTCGTG